>NZ_SNMT01000011.1:0-147444 GCF_013350575.1 Salmonella sp. SG203 | reverse complement strand
GCAATTTATAACCATGAACGGCCACACCTGGCCCTGAAATACAAAACGCCCGATGATGTTCATCAGGCGTTTTACAGACAAAAAACTGTCAACCTATATCAGGACTAGTCACCTTCGGTGCCATATAGTTTCAAAGAACGACGAATAAGCTGAATGGTAAAATTATTGTGAGAAAAGCAGAGGCCTGAATGCAGACCTCTGCTTTGGTTTATCTATTCAGGTTATTTGCCTCTGGCCAGTTTCAATGCCCAGGCGCCGCTCATCACCAGCAGCAGAATCAGGCACAACCCAAAGGCCAACATACATGCCTGCGCCATGTTCATAAAGTGCCAGGGCGGAAGCAGATACCAGCCTTCGGACTGCTGGTAGAGATCGACAAACCACTGCTGTACGCTACTGAGCGTCACGCCATCAGGGACGATAGGCGCGTCATAGCCGCAGTCTCCGGTAGGTTTAAACCACTCCGGCGCCCATTCCGCCAACGGTAAGTTGAAAGGAAAGGTCGGGTCAGTCGAACATCCTTGCACGCCAAAAAGTGAATCGGGGTCCGCATTATGTACCGCATGATGGATACCATTAAGCTTAATAGAAAACTTAATGCCCATAATGCTGCCATAAAACGCCGCGATGCAGCCAATCAGCTTCAGCACAATATTTTTGGGATTTATCGCCGCAATCACCCCGCCAATTACCATCACAAACATCGCGTAACGGATGTAAACACACTGCTCGCACGGCGCCATGTAGAGGTAGATTTGGAAGAACGAGTGCGCCAGGATAATTAATCCTCCCATCGCGATGGCCATTAACAGCCACAGAAAGCGCTGTTCCTGCCATCTCACCAGCGTATCCACTGGTCTTGCGCGTAGGTCTCGCCATAATCCCTTAATAAAATCCATAATCGTTTCCCTGCTTATTTTTTAGTGGCCAGTTCCCGAACGAGTTCAGCCATAGAATCGATGGATTTGATGTTTTTGGTGTAGATAAGGTACTTGCCGTTGACGACGTAAGCCGGAACACCCTGAATTTTGGCAACGTCATAGGCTGCTTTCCATTTTTCCAGAGTCTCCTGAACGGCAGGATCTTTCAGCGCCGCTTCAAAATCAGCCTGGCTCATGCCTGCGGCGTCCAGCCCGGTTTTAATAAATGCCGCCGGATCTTTCCCATCTGACCAGCGCTCTTTCTTATCATGGTAAGCCGTATACCAGGCGAACTTCGCTTTTTTGAATTGTGATTTAGCATCAAATAACGAAATCCCGGCAGCTTTATCTTTGGCGATCAGGACTGCAAATACTTCGCTGGCCTGTTTGCCATATTCGCCTTTTGTTTCCAGGTGGAACGGGGTGAACGTAACGAGATCGGCGACTTTATCAGAAACCGGACCTGTTACGGCTTTGTCATATTTGTAGCAGAAAGGGCAGGCGTAGCTAAATACCTTAATCAGCGTTTTATCCGCATTAGGAATTGGTTTCTCCAGAACCATATAATCTGTGCCCTCGGTAAAAGCCGATGCCGCAAAAGGAGTGACCAATGCCGCGGTTAATACTACGCTTTTAAATAAAGAGGTAATCCATTTAGATGACATATTAATTCCTTCCCGTTATTTATTTAAACATTTGTGTTGGATGAACCAGTAACGCACGATAGTGAGTCTGGTTGGGTTTATCCGACAGCACATCAATTTCAACTTTCACTTCTTTCGTTTTATAGTCAATCTCATTCAGTTTGCCGACTGTTGGTTTACCAACGTCGAACAGGTTAATAGAACCGCCAAAGCCGAACATGGTGTCGCGGTCTTTTTGATATTCAACAACCGAGGTAATAGGGCTATAGAAATCATATCCACGTTCTTTACCGTATTCCCAAACTTGTTGTACGGTGCCTTTCTTCTCATCGATCTTATATTCGACAAAACGGGAATATTTCATGGTCGGTAGAGCCGGTTGCTCCAGGCCGCGACCATCGCCGTTATCAAAGACCGTTAACGTGCCTTTGCTGGAAAGCCATGCCGTATGTTGGGTATAGGTGAAATCGAAATCGGTGTCCTTACACTTGCCGTTTTCGTCACAGGTCAACGGCTTACCATGATCGTCTACCGGTTTCAGCAATTTACTGGCTAGCTGCTTATTCCAGCCTTTAGACGGCGCCAGTATCCATTTCACCTGCTTATCGCGACCAATTTTTACAATACCCTGATGGCGGGAAGAAAGGATGATGGAGTCGTCTTTCGCGTCATAAGCGATAGAGTTGACGTGCGCCCAGTTACGACCGGCACCAACGCCAAGCGCATCGCCATACGGCGTATCCGGTTCGAGTTTCGCCTGCTGTCCGGCATGGGCCAGATCGACGTTCACGCATACTGCGCCCGCATCCAGCGCGCCGAGCAGCGCATCACGCATTGGGTCGAGGATTTTGGTTAAATCCCAAACGTCTACTACGCGGCCAGACTTATCGACCTCAATGATTTGGTCACGAATCGTATGAACATGTATGCCGTCTTCTTTGCGGTAATCGCGTTTGCCGACGCGCAGCAGTACGGTGCCGTTCACGGTTTCGATGGATTCATGAGACGCATCCAGGAACCCGCGCGGCAGTTTGTGATCGGCAAGAATTTGCCCCATCATGTCAAACTCGTACCAGTGTTGGCCCTGCACCGCGGTAAAGGTGCCGCGAGGCGTTTCACGAATCCCCATCAGGTAGCCACGTTTGTTGATATTCATATCGTGGCCGTCGTAGAAGGTATCTTGATCCAGCCACCAGCGGTATTCACCCTGGGTGTCGACCACAAACGTATAAGGGGCGATATCGAAAGGCAAAGCACCGCCCGCCGGACCGGCATCAAGAATGCCCGCATTTTTATCTTTTTCGCCGTGCCAGTGAAATTCAGCGCCCTGCGGCGTAAAGGTATGGGTATTTACCAGATAAAGGCGATCTTCAAATCCTGGCGCAACTTTAATAACTTTCGTTTGCTGGAGATCTGAAATAGAACGGTTATCCATATAATGGTTGACGATGGCGGACGTCTGCACCACATAGTCATCCTTCATGGCTTTGCCGTTTTCTTTATATTCTACCGTGACGTTGTTGGCAAATTTCTGATAAAGGCCAAAAATAGGAATACCGTCATAGGTTTCTAAAGACTCTTTCCCAACGGTATAAGTAACGGGAACGCCTTTTTCCCCTTTGCCATGTACAGTAACTTTAACGTCTGAAATAATATGGCTATCTAATTCCACCAGTGCGGTGAGAGGGGCATTACCGTAAGGATCGACAACGACTGCGCCTAATTTCCCTGCGGGCTGTGCCGGTTGAAAACCTGCGGCAAACGTACTGGCTGCGGTGAGTCCGCATGTCAGTGCGACGGCGCCGGCAAGTATTGTTTTCCGGTATTGGTCAAACATGGATATATCTCCTTATATACAACTTCTAAATATAATACTTCTGAATATACTATGTTTTTATGAATGATAAATGAGGTAAATGATTGGTCTTTAAATATAAGTCATGATGCTATCGCTTATTTTAAAATATACTCTGCATCAATATTTTTTAATTGCCTTAATGCGTCGATAGTAGGAGGGTGATATTTCAAGAACAATATAAATTAGTACGAAGTGTGATCTTATCGACATTGTTTTCTGCTTAATACCTCTTTTATTATTGGGTTTCACCACTGATTTATATGATCAAAATCATTTATTTGTTCCACAAATATGCCAGTATATGAATACGTCAAAATAAGGGTATGTAAAATTTTAACGTTAAATGTTTAGTGATGTTAAATTTTAAGGGTAAAAAGGATGTTTATTGCCTGGTATTGGATAATATTAATCGTTCTGGTGGTAGTAGGGTATATTTGCCATATGAAGCGTTATTGCAGAGCGTTTCGGCAAGACAGAGATGCATTACTTGAAGCGCGAACGAAACGTTTTCGCCAGACGAGCGAAGGCGACAGCGTGATGAATGAGCAGAAATAGCGCATATCCTTGACGGGCAGCCGGATGTTGCCTGGCTAAAGGCCTGCATCCGGCGCGACGTTTCTCTTAACCGATACCTATCGTCTGCAAAATGACGAGACTGAGCCCCATGATGGACATACCGCAAAGCACGCCATAGCTGGGGTTATTGTTAGGATCGATCTCTTTTGCCAGCGGCATCAGTTCATCGACGGAGAGCGCCACCATAATGCCGGCGACTGCCGCCATGATAGCCGCCATAACGATCGGTGAAACCAGGCTGCCCAAAATCAGCCACGCCAGTACGCCGCCAAGAATTTCCGCCATGCCGGAGATACCGGCCCAAAAAATTGCGGTACGTTTTGAGCCCGTCGCGGCATAAACCGGGCCGGCAACCGCCAGACCTTCAGGAATATTGTGCAACGCCACCGCCAGTGCGATGCCGAAACCCAGTTCAAGATTGCTGCTGGCAGTGACAAAGGTGGCGATCCCTTCCGGAAAGTTGTGCAGGCTAATGCCGAGCGTCAATAAAATCGCAGTGCGTTTTATCGAGCCGGGAAGCGGCTGCTGCCTTTTTTGCACCAGATCCTGCGGATGAGCGTGAGGAAGCAGGCGGTCCAGCCCGAAGTAGCCCAACAGGCCGATAATAAACATTCCGTAGCCCAGTACAGGCGACATCCCCTCGGTATCAAGCGCGGCGGGCAGCATCTCCATCAGCGAGATAAGCAGCATGATCCCTGCGGCGAAGCCCAGCGAAAAAGCCAGCACGCGGTTAGACGGTTTTTGGCCGAGAACGCCAAGAAACGCGCCAATAAAGGTGGCGGCGCCCGCCAGTAAGGTCAGAATAAGTGGTACTGACATCCATTACTCCTTATCAATTTGCCGTCCGAACCTGACCTTCAAAATAACTGATAATCTTCATCATAGTTATCTGAGTTCTTCCTCTGTGAAGAAAGCGTATGGTGATGTTAACAAAATGTCTTTCCTGTAAGGATAACATCATGTCTTTAACGTGTATGCCAGCATTGTTTTTGGGGCATGGCAGCCCGATGAACGTGCTGGACGATAACGATTATACCCGCGCCTGGCGGCGATTGGGGGAAGCCCTGCCTCGACCACAGGCGATAGTGGTGGTGTCGGCGCACTGGTATACCCGCGGGACTGGCGTCACAGCGATGGAAAGGCCGCAAACTCTCCATGATTTTGGCGGTTTTCCGCAGGCGCTGTATGACACGCATTATCCGGCCCCTGGATCGCCTGCGCTGGCGCAGCGTCTGGTTGAACTGTTGGCTCCCGTTCCCGTCTCGCTCGATAAAGAAGCGTGGGGATTTGATCACGGCTCCTGGGGCGTATTGATCAAGATGTACCCGAATGCGGATATCCCGATGGTGCAGCTTAGTGTTGATAGTACCAAACCGGCGGCATGGCATTTTGAGTTGGGCCGTAAACTGGCGACGCTGCGTGACGAAGGCGTGATGCTGGTGGCCAGTGGGAATGTGGTTCATAACCTGCGGACTGTGCGTTGGCACGGTGACAATATACCGTATCCCTGGGCGGCGTCATTTAATGACTTTGTGAAAGCCAATCTGACGTGGCAGGGGCCGGTAGAACAGCATCCGCTGGTGAATTATCTGCAACATGAAGGGGGGGCCTTATCGAACCCGACGCCGGAGCACTTTTTACCTTTGCTGTATATACTTGGCGCCTGGGACGGCAAGGAACCTATCACCATCCCGGTCGACGGTATTGAGATGGGCAGTATAAGTATGTTGTCGGTGCAGGTGGGGTAGGCCGGATAAGGCGCTGAATGATTGCCCGATGGCGCTACGCGCATCGGGCTTACAGGAGAATCTATCCTTCGACAAAAATATGCGGATAGAAGCGGGAGAGATCCTGGGTGATCAGCGCCCGATCTTCACGGATACCAATTCCGGCGGGCTGATCGTTAATCAGCCAGCTACCAATCAGGGTGTAACTGTCGCCGAATTTTGGCAGCGGATAGAACTGTTGCACGATCATACCCTCTTCGCCATACGGGCCTTCCACGGATTCGATCGTTTTACCGTTCTCAATAATCGATACGTTCGCCCCTTCGCGGGAGAAGATCGGTTTCACGACATATTTATCCATTGGCGGATGTTCGTCTTCGGCGAAATACGCAGGTAACAGATTCGGATGGTCCGGGAACATCTCCCACAACAGCGGCAACAACGCTTTATTGGAGATAATGCTTTTCCAGGCCGGTTCCAGCCAGCGCACGCCGGCATCTTCCAGCTTGGTGGAAAACATCTCGCGCAGCATAAATTCCCACGGATAGAGCTTGAACAGGTTCGCAATGACCTGATCCTGCAGATCCGTAAATTGGCCTTTTTCCCCCAGACCAATATCGTCGATATAGAGAAATTCGGTGGCGATTTCCGCTTCGGCCGCGCAGTCCTGTAAATACTGAATGGTGCCGCGATCCTCAACCGTATCGCGACAGCAGGTGAGATGCAGCAACTGAAAACCGTACTGCTCGCGAAGTTCAGCAAAGCGTTCAATCAGCTTTTCCTGCAGGCTATTAAACTGATCGCTGCCTTCCGGCAGATTGCCCGCGTTGATCTGATCTTCCAGCCAAATCCACTGAAAAAACGCCGCTTCATACAGCGATGTTGGCGTGTCGGCATTATTTTCGAGCAGCTTAGGCTCGCCGATGCCGTCCCAGGCCAAATCGAGGCGGGAATAGAGCGACGGTTGTTGCGTTTGCCAGGACTGGCGAACAAAACCCCAGGTATGTTTTGGAATACGAAACTTCGTCATCAGCTCATCGCTGGCGATGACGCGTTCTACTACCTTGAGGCACATCTGGTGCAGCTCGGCGGTAACGTCTTCCAGTTTTTCCACCTGGGCGAGCGTTAACTTGTAATAAGCGTCTTCACACCAGTACGGTTCACCATACATAGTGTGAAAATTAAACCCGTATTCAGTCGCTTTATCGCGCCAGTCCGGGCGCTCGGTAATACTGACTCTTTCCATGCGTATCAGCCGCCCATCGAACGTGTTGAAGTACCGGCAGCGCTACGCTGCATGGTGCTCTGTTTGGCGACGGATTCGCCAAAACCGCCGCGGGTAACGGTTGTTGTGGTGGCAGGTTTCGGCGCCATCGCGGTTTTCGGTACGGTCATTGTCCGGCCCGGTTGCGCCGCGCCGTAGTTTTTACCTGCCGCATCGGTATATTTGCCGTATGCAGGGCTGGCCGGGTTTTTCGAGCTAAACAGCGGCTGTTGCGCAAAGCCTGCGCCGCCGCCCATCAGACGCCCCATCATGTAACCTGCCATAAGCGGCATCCAGAAACTGCCGCTGGATTGTTGGGCCTGCGCCTGATTTTCCGGTGCCATGCCAGCCTGTGCGGGCGCTTGCTGGCACTGACCTTCGCCAAACTCAGCGACGCAATCTTCGCGTGTAGCGTACTTAGGCGCAGTACGTTCGGCCTCTTTCAGCGCATTGTTATACGCGGTTGTACACTCCGCGCTTTTGCCCGGATTCGCCGCTGAACAGTCATCAGCGTTTTGATACAGCGATACGGTTTCATCGCTTTTTTCACAGCCAGCCAGCATAAAAACAGCCGTAACCGCCAGGGCGACCGGCGTTAAATGCCGCGCGCTCCAGCTTTTGCGAAATGATGCGTGATGGATGGATTTTGTCCGTTTCATATTTGTCTTCCAGGACCCAGTGGTAAATACAACATGCCTTCAGAATAGAGGATGACTGGTCGAAATTGAAGCGAGAAAAGGCGAGAATGCGGCGGAATAGCAGGATCTTTACGTTGTCTTACGTTCAGGTGCGGCTTTATGACAGGTAGCGCCGCGCTTACCAGACCTACAAGGGCACAGGTCTGATAAGCACAGCGCCAGCGAATAACTTATCAATGCCGGAATGGATTGCCGTTATTGCTGTTGGCGCGAGCGGCGGTCGGCTGTACTGCCGGCGCGGCGCTATGGGCATTATAACCGTCTGCGGCAGCATCCTGATCTGGCGTTTCCGGCGCTACGCTTTCCGGCGACGTCGGGATAGGTTTACCCAACGTACTGTTAAGCGCGAGCAGATCCTGCTCGTTCAGCGTACCGAGCGCATATTTGATATTTAACTGATTAATCAAATAGGTATAACGCGCGTTGGCCAGTTGCTGCTTGGCATCATACAGAGTGGTGGTGGCATCCAGTACGTCAACAATGGTACGTGTACCGACCGAGTAACCGGCTTCCATTGCATCCAAAGAACTTTGCGCGGAAACGACTGCCTGTTTATACGCGTTGATGCTGCTGATGGAGGCGTTAATATTGTTAAAGGAAGAACGTACGGTCTGCACCACGCTACGGTGCGCGCTTTCCAGCTGTTCGCTTGCGCCGACGAAGTTATACTGCGCCTGTTTTACCTGCGAGTTAACCATCCCGCCTTGATACAGCGGCAGGGAGAAGTTCAGGCCGATTTTATTCTGCCCCATGTTGCTATCGTCGTACTGGGCGGCGTTGGTTTTAGAACCGCTATAAGAGGTATCAGAAATGCCGGTTGAGGCCGTTAAATTCAGCGTCGGCAGATGGCCATCCTGCGCCTGACGGATTTGCTCGCGCGCCAGATCCTGACTTAAACGCGCCTGCAACAGCGACAGGTTACGGTTTTCCGCTTCCTTCAGCAGCGCATTAACAGCTTTGGGTTTGTCGGTTTTAAAATGCTCGACGTTAAGCGACGCCAGCTCCGGGTAATAATTGCCGGTCACCTGGCGCAACTCTTCTACCGCGTTATCCAGGTTGTTGCGGGCGGTCACTTCATTCGCCAGTACGGTATCATATTGCGCACGGGCGTTTTGCACGTCGGTAATGGCGACCAGACCCACGTTAAAACGTTGCGTCGTTTGATCTAACTGACGGTAGATAGCCTCTTTTTGCGCCTGGGTATAGGAAAGCACATCAATAGCGTTCAATACCTTAAAATACGCGTTCGCGGTATTGAGGATCAGCGTCTGCTGATCGGTCTGATAGGTGACATCCTGAATGCCTGCTGCTTTTTCTTGCAGGGTGAGCCCACGCCATTTCGACATATCAAATAGCGTCTGCGTTAATTGCAGAGAAGCGCTGGTTTCATTGGAGTTGATACCGTTCGCATCGCGATAACCGTTGCTGTAGGTGTAGTCGGCACCTAAACCCAGTTGCGGCAGTAAAGGACTACGCGCTTCGTTAATTTTTTCGAATGCAGCATCGCGATCGGCAGCGGATTTACGCAATTCCGGGTTGCTCAGGCGTGCTTGCTGATAAACTTGCATCAGGTTCTCTGCCTGGCTTAGTGTGCTGAACCCCGACAGGCTCAGGCCGATAAGGATGGGGAGCAATTTCTTCATTTGCATTCCTTGTTGTGAAGCAGTATTTAGCGCTGATCAATTTGTAAAAATAATTGCTGATTCTAGCAGAATCCGCCACTGCAAAAAGTTGGCGTTACGTGCCATACGAGCCTTAATTGGCACCAATTTACCACAAGGGTGATAAAACAGCAGTCAACCACCCTTGAAATTCATCATTTAATCATTATTGCTAGCAGGGCAGCACAATGCGTAAATCAGACAACTTGCCAGTTACTTTCACCAAAAGCGATGTAGAAATTATTGCACGGGAAACGCGCTATCGCGGTTTTTTTTCATTGGATGTGTATCGATTCCGCCATCGTTTATTCAACGGAGAAATGAGTGGCGAGGTAAAGCGCGAAATTTTTGAGCGCGGGCACGCCGCCGTCTTGCTACCCTTTGACCCTGAACGCGACGAGGTGGTGCTGGTCGAACAGATTCGTATTGCCGCGTACGACACAAGCGTTACGCCGTGGCTGCTGGAGATGGTCGCCGGCATGATAGAAGAAGGCGAAACCATTGAGGCGGTCGCCCGGCGGGAGGCGATGGAAGAAGCGGGGCTGACCGTAGGCCGCACCCGACCGGTCATCAGTTACCTGGCGAGCCCAGGAGGAACCAGCGAGCGCTCATCTATTCTGGTGGGTGAAGTGGACGCCACGACCGCGGCAGGTATTCATGGTCTGGCGGATGAAAACGAAGATATTCGGGTTCATGTGGTAAGCCGGGAACAGGCATACCAGTGGGTAGAAGAGGGGAAAATCGACAACGCAGCCGCAGTCATCGCTTTGCAATGGCTTCAGTTGCATCATCAAGAGTTAAAAAACGAGTGGAAAAAATGAAGCGTTATACACCTGACTTCCCAGAAATGATGCGTTTGTGCGAAACCAATTTTTCGCAATTGCGCCGCCTGCTGCCGCGCAATGACGCCCCCGGTGAAACGGTGAGCTATCAGGTGGGCAACGTACAATATCGGTTAACGATTGTGGAATCGACCCGATACACTACGCTTGTAACGATCGAGCAAACGGCGCCAGCCATCACCTACTGGAGCCTGCCGTCGCTGACGGTGCGCCTCTACCATGATGCGATGGTGGCTGAAGTGTGTTCAAGCCAGCAGATCTTTCGCTTCAAAGCGCGGTATGATTATCCAAATAAAAAGTTGCATCAACGCGACGAAAAGCATCAAATTAATCAGTTTCTGGCCGACTGGCTACGATTCTGTTTAGCACATGGAGCGATGGCGATTCCGGTTTATTAGCGTCGTGAAACCTAAGGACACCATTTGGAAAGCCTGTTAACCCTACCTCTGGCTGGTGAGGCCCGAGTCAGGATTTTACAAATTACAGATACTCACCTGTTTGCCGAAAAGCATGAAACGCTGTTAGGCGTCAATACCTGGGAAAGTTACCAGGCCGTGCTGGAGGCTATTCGGGCGCAACAGTATGAATATGATCTGATCGTGGCCACCGGCGATCTGGCGCAGGATCAATCCGCTGCGGCTTATCAGCATTTTGCTGAGGGTATCGCAAGCTTTCGCGCGCCTTGCGTTTGGCTACCGGGCAATCATGATTTTCAGCCGGCAATGTACAGCGCGCTGCAAGAGGCGGGGATTTCCCCGGCTAAACGCGTGTTAATCGGTGAACAATGGCAGATTTTGTTGCTGGATAGCCAGGTGTTTGGCGTCCCGCATGGCGAACTGAGCGAGTTCCAACTGGAATGGCTTGAGCGTAAGCTCGCCGATGCGCCAGAGAGACAGACATTGCTCCTTTTGCACCACCATCCGTTGCCGGCAGGGTGCAGTTGGTTGGATCAGCACAGCTTGCGTAATGCCGGTGAGCTGGATAGCGTGCTGGCGAATTTCCCGCGTGTAAAATATCTGTTATGCGGACATATTCACCAGGAGCTGGATCTTGACTGGAACGGTCGCCGTCTGCTGGCGTCGCCGTCAACCTGCGTACAGTTCAAACCGCACTGCGCGAACTTTACGCTGGATACTATCGCGCCGGGCTGGCGTACGCTGGAGCTCCGGGCGAACGGCGTCCTGGAGACGGAAGTGCATCGCCTGCAGGATACCCGGTTCCGACCCGATACCGCTTCGGAAGGATACTGATGTCTACGCTTCTCTATTTGCACGGATTCAACAGTTCCCCTCGCTCGGCAAAAGCGTGCCAGCTAAAAAACTGGCTGGCGGAGCGTCATCCGCATGTCGAGATGATCGTCCCTCAGCTGCCGCCGTATCCTGCCGATGCGGCGGAGTTGCTGGAATCTCTCGTGCTTGAGCATGGCGGTGCGCCATTAGGGCTGGTAGGATCGTCGCTGGGTGGTTATTACGCCACCTGGCTGTCGCAATGTTTTATGCTGCCGGCTGTGGTGGTGAATCCCGCCGTGCGGCCCTTTGAATTACTGACCGACTATCTCGGTCAGAACGAGAACCCCTACACCGGGCAGCAATATGTGCTAGAGTCTCGCCATATTTATGATCTTAAAGTCATGCAGATTGACCCGCTGGAAGCGCCGGACCTGATCTGGCTACTGCAACAGACGGGCGATGAAGTGCTGGATTACCGCCAGGCGGTGGCATATTACGCCTCCTGCCGTCAGACAGTGACCGAGGGTGGTAATCACGCATTCACGGGCTTCGAAGATTATTTCAACCAGATTGTCGATTTTCTTGGACTGCACAGTTGCTGACAATCAATTCGAATTGCTAATTAAACCATGACGCAAACTTATAACGCTGATGCCATTGAGGTACTCACTGGGCTTGAGCCGGTACGCCGCCGCCCGGGGATGTACACCGATACGACCCGCCCCAACCATTTGGGTCAGGAAGTGATTGATAATAGTGTGGATGAAGCACTGGCAGGTCACGCCAAACGCGTGGATGTCATTTTACATGCCGATCAATCGCTGGAAGTGATTGACGACGGACGCGGGATGCCGGTGGATATCCATCCGGAAGAGGGGGTTCCGGCGGTAGAACTGATCCTCTGTCGGCTTCATGCCGGCGGTAAATTCTCCAATAAGAACTATCAGTTCTCTGGTGGTCTGCATGGGGTGGGGATTTCGGTAGTAAATGCCCTGTCAAAGCGCGTGGAAGTGACCGTGCGCCGCGACGGTCAGGTCTATAACATCGCGTTTGAAAACGGCGAAAAAGTGCAGGATTTGCAGGTTGTCGGCACCTGCGGTAAACGTAATACTGGCACCAGCGTGCATTTCTGGCCGGACGAAAGTTTCTTCGACAGCCCGCGTTTTTCTGTCTCTCGCTTAATGCACGTTCTGAAAGCAAAAGCGGTGCTGTGTCCCGGCGTGGAAATCACTTTTAAAGATGAAGTGAATAACAGCGAGCAGCGCTGGTGCTACCAGGATGGTCTGAACGACTATCTGGGCGAAGCGGTAAACGGCCTGCCGACGCTGCCGGAAAAGCCGTTTATCGGTAATTTTAACGGTGAAACGGAAGCGGTTGACTGGGCGCTATTGTGGCTGCCGGAAGGCGGCGAATTACTGACGGAAAGCTACGTCAACCTGATCCCGACCATGCAGGGCGGCACTCACGTGAATGGCCTGCGTCAAGGGTTGCTCGACGCGATGCGCGAATTTTGCGAATACCGCAATATTCTGCCGCGCGGCGTCAAACTGTCGGCGGAAGATATCTGGGATCGCTGCGCTTATGTGCTTTCCGTGAAAATGCAGGACCCGCAATTTGCCGGGCAGACCAAAGAGCGTCTGTCGTCGCGTCAATGTGCGGCATTTGTTTCCGGCGTGGTGAAAGATGCCTTCAGCCTGTGGCTGAACCAGAACGTGCAGGCGGCGGAACAACTGGCAGAGATGGCGATTGCCAGCGCGCAGCGGCGACTGCGCGCCGCAAAAAAAGTGGTGCGCAAAAAGCTCACCAGCGGTCCGGCGTTGCCGGGGAAACTGGCGGACTGTACCGCGCAGGATCTTAATCGGACCGAGCTGTTCCTTGTGGAAGGGGATTCGGCGGGCGGTTCCGCCAAGCAGGCGCGCGATCGCGAATATCAGGCGATCATGCCGCTCAAAGGTAAGATCCTTAACACCTGGGAGGTCTCTTCCGATGAAGTGCTGGCCTCGCAAGAGGTGCATGATATTTCCGTGGCGATCGGTATCGATCCGGACAGCGACGATCTGAGTCAGCTGCGCTACGGCAAGATCTGTATCCTGGCGGATGCGGACTCCGATGGTTTGCATATCGCTACTCTGCTTTGCGCGCTGTTTGTCAGACATTTCCGCGCGCTGGTGAAGAATGGTCATGTCTACGTCGCGCTACCGCCGCTATACCGTATCGATTTGGGTAAAGAGGTCTATTACGCGCTGACGGAAGAAGAGAAGGCGGGCGTACTGGAACAACTGAAGCGTAAGAAAGGCAAGCCGAACGTACAGCGTTTCAAAGGCCTGGGTGAAATGAACCCGATGCAGTTACGCGAAACCACGCTTGATCCAAATACTCGCCGCCTGGTGCAGCTCACCATTAGCGATGAAGACGATCAGCGTACTAACGCGATGATGGATATGCTGCTGGCGAAGAAACGTTCTGAAGATCGACGCAACTGGCTACAGGAAAAAGGCGATCTCGCGGATCTCGACGTGTAACGGTTGTTGCACGCTTTATCTGGTCTGCATGCCGCAGGCCGGATAAGCGAATCCGACATGACGCCGCAGCCTGATGGCGACACTTGCGCATCGCATCAGGGCGACGTCAGACGAGGGTAATAACTTAAACGCCGGATTCCAGAATACGAATATTCATTTCCAGCACATCGTCTTTTACCGCGTCGCTGTAGGCTTTCATATGCGGGGTTTGCAGATGCGCCTCAAGGTGCGCAACGCTTTCCCACTGTTCAATCATCACGATCGAGTCAGGCGCCAGAGTCTGAAAACTCACGCCCGCGGCATGATCCACCATCGGCGCGTAACCGTGGCACCCCTCTTCTTTAAGAACGGTTGGAATAATTTTCGCAAACTGGTCGAGGACGGCCTGACGGTGATGTTGGCCCGGACGTGTGCGAATTTCGGCAATGACGGTAAGCATGGTTAACTCCTTCTAATTCCAGGATGACCAGTTAAGCAAAAATTTCGCTCAGATGCTTGCGATATTCTGCGGTATAGCGCGGAACATCCGGCATTTTAATCACGTCGTTGGCAATAAACGTTGGCAGCGCGTCCATGCCCAGGAACTGGTTGGCTTTATGGAATGGCAGATAGACGCCATCTACGCCTACGCCGTGGAAAAATTGATCTTTTTCGGTAAATGCTTCCATCGGCGCGTTCCACGTCAGTGACAGCATATATTTTTTCCCCTGCACCAGACCGCCGGAACCGTACTTTTTAGCGGCATCGGAACGCGTGCGGCCATCGCTGGCATAGAGCGTACCGTGACCTTCGGTAAAGACATCATCCATATATTTTTTTACTGTCCATGGCGCGCCCATCCACCAGCCTGGCATCTGCCAAATCACCACGTCAGCCCAGACGAAATTCTGCACCTCTTCTTTAATGTCATAGTCGCTGTCGGCGCGGACGATCTTAACCTGATGACCCAGATCGCGCAGCAGCCCATCGGCAACTTCGGTCAGGGTGTCATTCAACTGGCCGTTGGAGTGCGCGAATTTTTTCGCCCCGTTGATAATCAGGATGTTACTCATTTTGTGTCCTCAAGAAATGCGTTTGCTGCTGATTCTACGCTGACGGGCGGTGCGGTGAAATTAGCAAAATGTGCAAAGTCTTTTGCGTTTTTGGCAAAAATCTCTGCTACCAGCGTACTACGGCCTCAAATCCACCTTCCGCGGCGTTGCCAAACGACACCGTCATGCCGTGCAGCGTAGCGATGCGGCGGACGATTGATAATCCCAGACCGCTGCCGGTCACACTTTGGCCTGGCGGGCGGTAAAAACGCTCGCCGATATGCGTCAGAATCTCTGGCGCTACGCCGGGGCCATTATCTCTGACGGTGAAGCTGCGGGCATGTAAGGTAACGTCGACGACGCTGCCCTGCGGACTGTAGCGAATCGCATTATCCAGCAGGTTACGCACTAGCAGGCTTAAGAGTAGCGGCTGGCCGGTACGTATGACGTCATGGGCGTTAAGCTGTAAACGCACGTCGATATTCGCCTGCTGCGCCGGATGATAAATATCCATTACCGCGGACTGCAGCAGCTCTTCCAGCGAAATCTCCGCTACATCCTGCAAATTATTGAGCGAGTCGAGGCGCGACAACGTCAGTAGCTGATCGACCAGCCGTGTGGCGCGATCGATCCCCGCATGGAGCTGGGTCAGCGCTTTATCACGCGATAGCGGATCGTCGCCCGAGAGCTGCGCCACCTCGGTTTGTACTTTCAGCGCGGCCAGCGGGCTGCGCAATTCATGGGCGGCGTCGGAGGTAAATCGCCGTTCGCGCACCATCATGGAGTGGATGCGGCTAAAAAGCTGATTAAGCGCTTCGACCAGTGGGCGAACCTCGCTCGGTACGCCTTTGGCGTCGAGCGGCGTTTCCGATTCCGGCGACCGGAAGCGTAGCGCCTGCGCCAGTTTTTTCAACGGTCTGAGCTCGCGGTGAAGCAGGAGCAATAAAATCAGCAGCATGAAGGGAAGGGCGATCAGCCACGGCGTTAATTGCGCCGCCACGATCGCCAGCGCCATATCTTCGCGGTAATCCCACTCCTGACCGACGACGATACGATACTTGCCGTCCGCCGAGTTCAACCACAAAAAACGCCAGAGGTCGTTGTCATCCTTCAGATAGCCATTGTCGAAACCTTCCCGGCGATAGCGATACGGAATATCCTGGCCGTTGTCGCCATCATGCAGCAACATTTTGCCGTCAGCGGAAAAGATGGCGAACGCCAGCGCATCGTCATCGATATGCCCATGTTTTAATTTCTTTGGCGTATGCGCCATGCGCTGCGGGGCGTTGATCTCGTTAAGATCGAGGGTGCTAAGCCGTCTGGCGAACAACATCAACTGTGTGTCAAACAGCTCGTCGACATTATCCGTCGTCTTTCTCCAGGCCACAAAACTGGAAATTGCCCAAGTGATGGAGACCAGAATCAGGAAAATAAGCGTCAGCCTGACGCGCAGGCTGAGACGTTGCGTCAATTTCATGCGTCACCCAGGGTGTAGCCGATGCCGTGTACGGTGCGAATAAATTCGCTGCCGAGCTTGCGGCGTAAATGATGAACATGGACTTCCACTGCATTGCTGGACACGTCGTCATCCCAGTTATACAGCTTCTCTTCAATAAGCTTGCGCGGCAGCACGCGACCTTTGTTGCGCAGTAAGAGTTCCAGCAACGCGAACTCTTTTGGTTTTAAGGCCAGCGGTTCGCCGGCAAGCGTCGCGACGAGATTGCCTGGATTGAGCGTCACCTGGCCGTGGCGCAATTCGCTACTGGCCTGACCGCTGGCGCGGCGTACCAGCGCCTCCAGACGGGCGGCGACCTCAATGAGCGCGAAAGGTTTACATAAATAGTCATCGGCGCCCAGACGTAGCCCCTCGACGCGCTCTGCTAACGCGTCGCGCGCCGTCAGGATCAGTACCGGTTCCTGTTTACCCTTTTCGCGCCATTCGCGCAAAATATCCCGTCCGTCCATGCCTGGCAGCGTCAAATCTAAAATAACCGCATCATAAGGCGCGCTGTAAAGCGCCTCTTTGCCCGGACGTCCCTCGGTAAACCAGTCGACGCTGAAACCCATTTTACTCAGGCCCGCTTTTATGCCATCGCCAATAAGTGTGTCATCTTCTACCAGTAAAATTCGCATCTGTTCTTCCTTGCGGTAACTCGCGTTACCGTCAGTTAACCTTGTCGCCGCAGGCGATGTACAGAAAAAAAGATTCTTTTTTTGCCTTAAGAAGTTGTTAAGGATTACCTTATTAAATGGATCTGAAACGACATGAAAGGGAAAAGTAATCATGAAAAAATTAGCTGCAATCGTTGCCGTTATGGCACTGTGTTCTACCCCGGTTCTGGCGGCTCAGCAGGGCGGTTTCTCCGGCCCGTCGGCGACGCAAACGCAAGGCGGCGGATTTGTCGGCCCGAACGGCAGCAGCACGACGGTAGAGAGCGCTAAATCGCTGCGTGACGATGCGTGGGTAACGCTGCGCGGGAATATCGTCGAGCGCATTTCCGATGACCTGTATGTGTTTAAAGATGCGACCGGTACTATCAATGTGGATATTGACCACAAGCGCTGGAACGGCCTGACCGTAACCCCGCAGGATACCGTTGAAATTCAGGGCGAAGTGGATAAAGACTGGAACTCTGTCGAAATCGACGTAAAACAGATTCGTAAAGTGAATCCGTAATCCCACATTGCGCAAGATCGGTCAGGATTCACAGCCGCCCGGTGGGCAGAATAGGCCACAAGGAGGCAGTGATGAATGACCTGATCAGCGCGGCTTATTCCGAACGTCTGCGGCGCGTTTGCGACCACATTGAGCGTCATCTGGATGAGCCTCTGTCGATTGAGGCGTTAAGCCGGATGGCGCACAGCTCGCCGTTTCATTTTCACCGGCAGTTTACCGTCTGGAGCGGGCTTCCGCTCTATCGCTATATCCAGTGGTTGCGTTTGCGCCGCGCGTCATGGCGGCTGGCGTTTAACCCGCAGGATAAAGTTATCGATATCGCGCTGGATGCCGGGTTTCAGAATCCGGAGTCGTTCACACGTGCTTTCAAAACCGCGTTTGGTCAAAGCCCGCGCCGGTTTCGGCAATCGCCGGACTGGCTGGCCTGGCACCAGCGCGTTCCTAAACTTGCGTTACAGGAGCAGCATGTCATGGACGTAAAAATCGTTGAATTTCCACCTACCCGCGTCGCGATGCTGACGCATCTGGGGCATCCGGATAAGGTCAACGCCAGCGCGGCGAAATTTATTGCATGGCGGCGCGAAACGGGGCAGTCGCCGATTGCCAGCAGTCAAACTTTTGGTATTGCCTGGCACGACCCGCAGACGACGCCGCCGGATCAATTCCGCTTTGATATCTGCGGCAGCGTCCACCAGCCGATAGCCGAAAATGACGTTGGCGTGGTGAATAGCGAGATTCCTGGCGGGCGCTGCGCGGTGGTACGCCATCAGGGATCGCTCGACAGCCTCCCGGAGAGCGTGTGGTATTTATTCCGCGAATGGCTACCGGCCAGCGGCGAGACGCTGCGCGATTTTCCGGTCTTCTTCCAGTACCTGAATTTCGTCAATGAGGTGGCGGAACATGAGCTGCTGACGGATATCTATCTGCCGCTTCGTTAACTTCCTCGTCACCTGGCTCACGGTTTGTGACTCAGACCGTGAGATAGGGTATTATCTGCGGCAATATTGCCGTCCGAACGGTCAGCATGCAGATTGAGGATCCCCTGTTAATGAGCGATATGGCAGAGCGCCTTGCGCTACATGAATTTACGGAAAACGCCTACTTAAACTACTCCATGTACGTGATCATGGATCGTGCGTTGCCGTTTATTGGCGACGGCCTGAAGCCGGTACAGCGCCGCATCGTCTATGCGATGTCAGAGCTGGGGCTGAACGCCAGCGCTAAATTTAAAAAATCCGCCCGTACCGTCGGTGACGTACTGGGTAAGTATCATCCGCACGGCGACAGCGCCTGCTATGAAGCCATGGTGCTGATGGCGCAGCCGTTCTCTTACCGTTACCCGCTGGTCGATGGCCAGGGAAACTGGGGCGCGCCGGATGATCCGAAGTCGTTCGCGGCAATGCGTTATACCGAGTCTCGCCTGTCCAAATATGCCGAGCTGCTGTTAAGCGAACTCGGCCAGGGGACGGCGGACTGGGTGCCAAACTTCGACGGCACGATGCAGGAACCGAAAATGTTACCGGCGCGTCTGCCGAACATCCTGCTGAACGGCACCACCGGTATAGCGGTGGGGATGGCAACAGATATCCCGCCGCACAACCTGCGCGAAGTGGCGAAAGCGGCGATTACGCTGATTGAGCAGCCGAAAACGACGCTGGATCAGTTGCTGGATATCGTCCAGGGGCCGGATTACCCGACCGAAGCGGAGATCATTACCCCACGTGCGGAAATTCGTAAAATTTACGAAAACGGGCGGGGCTCCGTGCGTATGCGCGCGGTATGGACCAAAGAAGACGGCGCCGTGGTGATCACCGCGCTGCCGCATCAGGTCTCTGGCGCGAAAGTGCTGGAGCAGATTGCTGCGCAGATGCGTAATAAAAAACTGCCGATGGTGGACGATCTGCGCGATGAATCGGATCACGAAAACCCGACGCGTTTAGTGATTGTGCCACGCTCCAACCGTGTGGATATGGAGCAGGTGATGAACCATCTGTTCGCCACCACCGATCTGGAAAAAAGCTACCGTATTAACCTGAACATGATCGGTCTGGATGGTCGTCCGGCGGTGAAAAACCTGCTGGAGATCCTCACCGAGTGGCTGGCGTTCCGCCGCGACACGGTACGCCGTCGTCTGAACTACCGTCTGGAGAAAGTGCTTAAGCGCCTGCATATCCTCGAAGGTTTGCTAGTGGCGTTTCTCAACATCGACGAAGTGATTGAGATTATCCGTAACGAGGATGAGCCGAAACCCGCGCTGATGTCGCGTTTCGGCATCAGCGAAACCCAGGCGGAAGCGATTCTCGAACTGAAACTGCGCCATCTCGCCAAACTGGAAGAGATGAAAATTCGCGGCGAGCAGGACGAGCTGGAAAAAGAGCGGGACCAGTTGCAGGGCATTCTCGCGTCCGAACGCAAAATGAATACCTTGCTGAAAAAAGAACTACAGGCGGACGCCGATGCCTATGGCGACGATCGCCGTTCTCCGCTGCGTGAGCGCGAAGAAGCTAAAGCGATGAGCGAACACGACATGTTGCCGTCTGAACCGGTGACTATCGTGCTGTCGCAGATGGGCTGGGTGCGCAGCGCCAAAGGTCATGATATTGATGCGCCGGGGCTTAACTATAAAGCGGGCGACAGCTTTAAAGCCGCGGTGAAAGGTAAGAGCAATCAACCGGTGGTGTTTATTGATACCACCGGGCGCAGCTATGCTATTGATCCCATTACGCTTCCGTCGGCGCGTGGGCAGGGCGAGCCGCTGACCGGCAAACTCACGCTGCCGCCGGGGGCGACCGTAGAGCATATGCTGATGGAAGGCGATGACCAGAAACTGCTGATGGCGTCGGATGCGGGCTACGGCTTCGTTTGTACGTTTAACGATCTGGTTGCCCGTAACCGTGCCGGTAAAGCGTTGATTACACTGCCGGAAAATGCGCACGTCATGCCGCCGCTGGTGATTGAAGACGAGCACGATATGCTGCTGGCGATTACCCAGGCCGGACGGATGTTGATGTTCCCGGTAGACTCTCTGCCGCAGCTGTCGAAAGGCAAAGGGAATAAGATTATTAATATCCCCTCTGCGGAAGCGGCGAAAGGCGATGATGGACTGGCGCACCTGTACGTGCTGCCGCCACAAAGCACTCTGACTATCCATGTCGGGAAGCGCAAAATCAAACTGCGCCCTGAAGAGTTACAAAAGGTGGTCGGCGAACGCGGACGCCGTGGCACATTAATGCGCGGCCTGCAGCGTATCGATCGCATTGAGATTGATTCGCCGCATCGCGTAAGTCATGGCGACAGCGAAGAGTAAGAGAGGGGCGCCCGTAGGCCGGACAAGGCATCTAAGCCGCCATCCGGCGCTCTGCCGTTGCCGGATGACGACGCAGTAGCGTCTTATCCGGCCTACGGTTTCAGATCGGATTAACATTAAAATTTCCCGTAAAACCGTTGTTTATTCGTGCATTGCGATTAACAATACGTTTTTCCAGAGAGCCACACTTACCAAAATCCTAACCTGAATTTCAGGTGACGTAGAATGCCGGGCTCTTAGGCCTTCAGAGGTTGTTATGCTATATATTTTTCGTCTTATTGTTACCGTTATTTACTCCATTCTGGTCTGTGTTTTCGGTTCTATTTACTGCCTTTTCAGCCCACGTAACCCAAAACACGTGGCGACGTTTGGACATATGTTCGGTCGCCTGGCCCCGCTGTTTGGCCTGAAAGTGGAGTGCCGCAAACCCGCCGACGCGGAAAACTATGGCAATGCTATCTATATTGCTAACCACCAGAATAATTATGATATGGTCACGGCGGCGAATATTGTGCAGCCGCCAACGGTGACGGTGGGGAAAAAAAGCCTGCTTTGGATCCCGTTTTTTGGGCAACTGTACTGGCTGACCGGTAATCTGTTGATTGACCGTAATAACCGCGCCAAAGCGCATAGCACCATTGCGGCAGTGGTTAACCATTTTAAAAAGCGCCGTATTTCTATCTGGATGTTCCCTGAAGGTACGCGTAGCCGGGGACGCGGTCTGCTGCCGTTTAAAACCGGCGCGTTTCATGCGGCTATCGCGGCTGGTGTGCCGATCATTCCTGTCTGCGTTTCCAACACCTCTAACAAAGTCAATCTAAACCGCCTGAACAACGGACTGGTGATTGTGGAAATGCTGCCGCCAGTCGACGTCAGCGAATATGGTAAAGATCAGGTTCGCGAGCTGGCGGCCCACTGCCGTGCGTTAATGGAGCAAAAAATCGCGGAGCTTGATAAAGAGGTTGCGGAACGTGAAGCGACCGGTAAGGTTTAAGCAGCCTTACTCTGTTATTGTAGAAATCATTTTTTCAGGCACAACTCTTTAGCCTGTTTTACATGGAGCTTATATGTCATTCAGTCGGCGTCAGTTTCTTCAGGCATCGGGAATCGCACTATGTGCAGGCGCGATTCCCCTCAGGGCGAATGCTGCCGGTCAGCAACAGCCGTTGCCTGTTCCGCCGTTGCTGGAGTCCCGTCGCGGGCAGCCGTTGTTTATGACGCTACAGCGAGCGCACTGGTCCTTTACGCAAGGCACGCGCGCGCCGGTCTGGGGAGTGAACGGTCGTTATCTGGGGCCGACAATCCGCGTCTGGAAAGGCGATGACGTTAAACTCATCTATAGCAACCGCCTGGCGGAAAATGTCTCCATGACGGTTGCTGGTTTACTGGTGCCGGGGCCGCTGATGGGTGGCCCGGCGCGTATGATGTCGCCGAACGCGGACTGGGCGCCGGTGTTGCCGATTCGTCAGAGCGCCGCGACGCTGTGGTATCACGCTAACACGCCTAACCGCACTGCGCAGCAGGTGTATAACGGCCTGGCAGGAATGTGGCTGGTTGAAGACGACATCAGTAAGACGCTGCCCATTCCGAACCATTACGGCGTGGATGATTTTCCCGTCATTATCCAGGATAAACGGCTGGATAACTTTGGGACGCCGGAGTACAGCGAACCGGGCAGCGGTGGTTTTGTCGGCGATACGCTGCTGGTGAACGGCGCGCAAAGCCCCTATGTCGAAGTGTCCCGCGGCTGGGTGCGGTTACGGTTGTTGAACGCCTCGAACTCGCGGCGCTATCAACTTCAGATGAGCGATGGCCGGGCGCTGCATGTGATTTCAGGCGATCAGGGCTTTTTACCTGCGCCGGTTTCCGTCAAACAGTTGTCACTGGCGCCCGGCGAGCGACGTGAAATCCTGGTTGATATGACCAACGGCGACGAAGTCTCGATCACCTGCGGGGAAGCGGCCAGCATAGTCGATCGGATTCGCGGTTTCTTTGAGCCTTCCAGTATTCTGGTTTCTACCCTGGTGCTGACGTTACGGCCAACCGGATTGCTGCCGCTGGTGACCGATAATCTGCCGATGCGTCTGTTGCCGACGGAGATCATGAGCGGCGCGCCTGTCCGCAGTCGGGACATCAGTCTTGGCGACGATCCGGGGATTAACGGCCAACTGTGGGATGTGAATCGCATTGATATTACCGCCCAACAAGGCACCTGGGAGCGCTGGACGGTACGCGCCGATATGCCGCAGTCGTTCCATATTGAGGGCGTCTCTTTCCTGATTCGTAACGTCAACGGCGCTATGCCGTTCCCGGAAGATAGAGGCTGGAAAGATACCGTCTGGGTGGATGGGCAAGTCGAATTGCTGGTCTACTACGGTCAGCCGTCCTGGCCGCACTTCCCGTTCTATTTCAACAGCCAGACGCTGGAAATGGCTGACCGCGGCTCGATTGGGCAAATGCTGGTGAATCCGGCGTCGTAAAGCGTCCGAGTACGGGTCTGAATAGCGCAGACCCGTCAGGGTTTTCAGGAAGGAGCAAACAGCGTGGGAAGCAGCAGACTCAACTGCGGGAAGTAGCAAATCATCGCCATGACCACAAAGAGTGCCAGAAACATCGGTAATAGCGGTTTGACGACTTTATCAATACTGATTTTGCCGATACTGCAACCGACGAACAAAATAGTGCCTACCGGGGGCGTACACAGTCCGATGGTTAAATTGAAAACCATAATAATGCCAAAATGGACAGGGTCGATTCCCAGATGTTGAGCAATGGGAAGGAAAATAGGCGTAAAGATTAGAATAGCCGGAGTAATATCCATAAACGTCCCGACGAATAACAAAATGAGATTGATAATCAGCAAGATGACCCATTTATTTTCGGACACGCTGGTAATCATTTCATTAATCAGTTCAGGAACATCAGCATTGGTCATCGCCCATGACATTCCCATTGAGCAGCCGACCAGTAAGAGAACAATAGAGCTGGTTACTACCGAATCCAGCAGAATATCGCGCAACTTACTCACATTAATTTCTCGATAAATGGCCGCCAGCGCCAGGCTATAGATTACCGCGATCGCAGAGGCCTCTGTTGGCGTAAATACGCCGCCGATAATGCCGCCGATAATAATAAATATCAGCAACAGGCTGGGCAATGAATCGCGGAATACCGACAGAAACTGCCGCAGGTTGATGCGTTCGGCAACCGGGTAATGGTGGCGATGGGCATACAGCGCCGCTACCGTCATTAAAGCCAGCGCGGTTAAGATGCCGGGCAGGTAGCCCGCCAAAAACAGGGCGGCGACAGAGGTGCCGCCGCTAGCCAGCGAATAGACAATTAGCACATTGCTGGGCGGGATCATCAGGCCAATCGGCGCCGAAGCGACGTTGATCGCCGTAGAGAACGCCGGAGAGTAGCCCTCTTTTTCCTGTAATGGCGACATGATGCCGCCCACCGCGGCCGCAGAAGCGACAGCCGAGCCGGATATCGCGCCAAACAGGGTGTTCGCCAGAATATTGCAGTGCGCCAGCGAACCGGGAAGGCGGCCAACTAACGCCTGAGCCAGATTCACCAGGCGCCGGGCGATTCCCCCGGTATTCATGATATTGCCGGCTAACACAAAAAAGGGGATCGCCAGCAGCGTAAAGCCATCGAGACCGACGGTCATTTTTTGCGAAATAACCGAGATTGCCGCATCCGGGGGAAGGGCTATCAGGATTGAGAATAAGGACGACAGCCCGATAGCGAATGTAATAGGAACGCCGACCGCCAGCATAATGGCAAAGCTGCCAAATAAAACAATTATTGGGTAAATATATTCAAAGTCCATATATCCCTCGTTAGCGAAGATGGCGCTGATGATAATTATCAATAACGTTCACAATGGTGTAGTACACCAGGATGACGCCGCTAATCGGCATGACCCAATAGACTTTATCCATAGGCCATTTTAATACCGGGGACATTTGGCTGACGTGCGCCGCTTTTTCAACAATAATATCACCGCCGTACACCATAAAAATCAGCGCGAACACGGTAATAATCACCTGAATGATACTGTCGAGCACGAGGGCGGGCGTTCGGGAGAGTTTTTGCGCTAACAAATCGATAGCTAAATGTTTTTTTAATCCGGCGGTATAGACGCCGCCTAACAGAATCATCCACATAAAAAGAATCTGGGTGAATTCGTCGAGCGTGCTGCTTGGCGCGTTGAATATAAAGCGCGCCGCCACCTGCCAGGATACGCAGGCAACCATGATCGCCAGAATAATACAGCAGCACCCGGCCAGTATTTTGTTCAGTGCATTGGTGAGTATTCGCATATTACATCCTGTAAAGGGCAGGAGAACCCTGCCCGGCAGATTTACATATTCTCGATGTATTCCAGATCCTTCGCTGACTGAGCATCTTTCGCGCGGAACTCATCAAACAAGGGCTTAACACGCTGTTTGAACGCGGATTTATCAATATCAACAACGGTCGCGTTCATGGCCTTCATACTCTCATAAGCCTCTTTTTCCGCGGCGGGCCAGATGACATCTTTCATTTGCTGCATGGATTCATCTGCGGCTTTATATAACGCTTTCCGCTCTTTATCGCTCAATTTGTTAAGTACTTTGGTACTGATGACCAGGACATCCGGCACCATCGTGTGCTCGTCGCGGGAATAGAATTTCGCCACCTCCGCATGACGCATATCGGCATAAACCACGGGGTTGTTTTCGCCGCCATCGACCACGCCTTGCTGGAGCGCGGTATAGAGTTCGCCTTGCGCCATCGGCGTCGGCACACCGCCGAGCGCTTTCACCATCGCGATAGCGCTGGGGCTTTGCTGCACTCTGATTTTCATACCGGCTAAATCGTCGGGTTGAGTGATGGGCTTACCAGCGTAAAAACTGCGGGCGCCGCCGTCGTACCAGGTTAAGCCGACGAAGCCTTTGCTTTCGGAGGACGCGAGAATGCGTTTCCCTAAGTCGCTTTTCAGTACGTTGTAGTAGTGATCGCGGTCACGGAATAAAAACGGCAGGCTAAACACGCTATATTCCGGCGCAAAAGACTCCAGCGATGCCGCATTGACTTTCACCATTTGCAGAGCGCCGGAGTTCATCAATTCCAGCGATTCACGTTCGTTGCCCAGCGTGGCGTTGGGGTAAATACGAATATTTAATTCGCCGTCCGAATAGGCTTTCGCTTTATCGGCCAGATAGCTCATCGCTTTGTGAACGGCGTGGCTTTTATCCTGATTGTGGCTCAGTTTCAGCGTGGTTTTGGCGAGCGCTGGAAATGCCAGTAGCAAACAGCCGGCCAGTAATACCGCTGATGTTGTGAATGAACGTGTGTTTTTCATATCTGCTTCCTTATAGGTTGGGATTCCTGTGGTTATCGTTGATTAATTAATAACCTGCTGATACGTAAGGTATTGCGTAGGGGAAAGGCGTGGTGATGGTGTTCTTTATCCCCTGAATTCTGTCAGCCAATTTAATTTAATCAATAGACCAAAGAAAGAGATCTGGTTCACAGAAGAAAGTCATGGTAAAAACAGTGTCGTGAGCAATTCAGCGAAGTTTTTTTATATGTTGCTGATAATGTGATATTTTTTTACTTTTTGTTGTTATGGCGATACTGCGGTTTTAGACGTGGGTATAATTAATTGCATACCAATTTGGAGATATTCATAAGACCAATTTCAAACACCTCAGGCCAGGCCGTTGAAAGTTGTTTCTATTTCGCGCCAGCCCTGCATATAAGGCGATAATCTCCTTCATTTTCGCTATAGATACGGCTTATAATCCCCGACCTTTGATTATTTTTTTGCCAATCGTTTTGGAAGCAATATGAGCGCTATCTCCCTGATCCAACCGGATCGCGACCTTTTCTCCTGGCCGCAGTACTGGGCCGCCTGCTTTGGGCCGGCGCCGTTTTTGCCGATGTCACGTGACGAGATGGATCAACTTGGCTGGGATAGCTGCGACATCATTCTGGTGACGGGCGACGCGTATGTCGACCATCCGAGCTTCGGCATGGCGATTTGCGGTCGTATGCTGGAAGCGCAGGGCTTCCGCGTGGGGATCATCGCCCAGCCGGACTGGAACAGCAAAGACGACTTTATGCGTCTGGGAAAACCGAACCTGTTCTTCGGCGTCACCGCTGGCAACATGGACTCGATGATCAACCGTTACACCGCTGACCGTAAGCTGCGCCACGATGACGCCTACACCCCGGATAACGTCGCGGGCAAACGCCCGGACCGCGCCACGCTGGTCTATACCCAGCGTTGCAAAGAAGCGTGGAAAGATGTCCCGGTGATCCTTGGCGGCATTGAGGCCAGTCTGCGCCGTACCGCGCATTACGACTACTGGTCTGATACTGTGCGTCGTTCAGTGTTAGTCGATTCCAAAGCCGACATGCTGATGTTTGGCAACGGTGAGCGTCCGCTGGTGGAAGTGGCGCACCGTCTGGCAATGGGCGAAACCATCGATCAGATTCGCGACGTGCGTAACACTGCGATTATGGTTAAAGAAGCTCTGCCTGGCTGGAGCGGCGTCGACTCCACTCGTCTGGACACGCCGGGTAAAATCGATCCAATTCCCCATCCCTATGGCGAAGACCTGCCGTGCGCCGACAACAAACCCGTCGCGCCGAAAAAGCAAGAAGCCAAGGCGATTACCGTGCAGCCGCCGCGTCCGAAGCCGTGGGAAAAAACCTATATCCTGCTGCCATCCTTTGAAAAGGTGAAAGGCGACAAGGTGCTGTACGCCCATGCGTCACGTATTCTGCATCACGAAACTAACCCTGGCTGCGCGCGGGCGCTGATGCAAAAACACGGCGACCGCTATGTCTGGATCAACCCGCCCGCCATACCGCTCTCCACTGAAGAGATGGATAGCGTGTTTGCGCTGCCGTATCAGCGAGTGCCGCACCCGGCTTACGGCAATGCCCGTATTCCGGCCTATGAGATGATCCGCTTTTCGATCAATATCATGCGCGGCTGCTTTGGCGGCTGTTCTTTCTGCTCGATCACTGAACATGAAGGGCGCATCATTCAGAGCCGCTCGGAAGACTCTATTATCAACGAGATCGAAGCGATCCGCGACACGGTGCCGGGGTTTACCGGCGTGATCTCCGATCTGGGCGGTCCTACCGCGAACATGTATATGCTGCGCTGTAAGTCGCCGCGTGCGGAGCAGACCTGTCGTCGACTGTCATGCGTCTATCCGGATATCTGTCCGCATATGGATACTGACCATACGCCGACGATCAATCTTTATCGCCGCGCCCGTGAGCTGAAAGGCATTAAGAAAATCTTAATTGCTTCCGGCGTGCGCTACGACATCGCCGTAGAAGATCCTCGCTATATTAAAGAGCTGGCGAGCCATCATGTGGGCGGCTATCTGAAGATTGCGCCGGAGCATACTGAAGAAGGGCCGCTGTCGAAAATGATGAAGCCGGGGATGGGCAGCTACGATCGCTTTAAAGAGTTATTTGACCTTTACTCTAAACAGGCCGGAAAAGAGCAGTATCTGATCCCGTATTTTATCTCTGCGCATCCGGGCACGCGGGACGAAGATATGGTGAATCTGGCGCTGTGGCTGAAGCGCCACCGCTTCCGTCTGGATCAGGTGCAGAACTTCTACCCGTCGCCGTTGGCGAATTCGACCACCATGTATTACACCGGCAAAAACCCGCTGGGTAAAATTGGTTATAAGAGTGAAGATGTGGTGGTGCCGAAGGGAGACAGGCAACGTCGCCTGCATAAGGCGCTGCTGCGTTATCACGATCCGGCGAACTGGCCGCTGATTCGCCAGGCGCTGGAAGCGATGGGGAAAAAGCACCTGATTGGCGGTCGCCGTGAGTGTCTGGTGCCTGCGCCGACCATTGAAGAGATGCGCGAAGCGCGTCGCCAGAACCGCAATACCCGCCCGGCGTTGACCAAGCATACGCCGGTGGAACATCAGCGGCAGGGGCTTGCCGCTAATAAGAAGCGCGGGAAAGGCGCAGGGCGTTAAACGGTTTTACAGGTACCCTGTCAGGCTGGATAAGGCGAAGCCGCGATCCAGCGATTATTTTGCCTGATGGCGCTGTGTTTATCAGGTCCACAGATCGACCCAGGCCGAACACCATCCGGCAGAAGTGCTCCGTATTTATGCCTCACGAATTCTGGCCGCCAGCGCGGCCAGTTTTTCATCATCAGCCCGTTCATGATCGTGTGACGACAGATATCCTTCATACTGTTCGAAAAATTTATTCTGCCGCGATTCAATCGGTTTCCAGTGGGTTAAATCGCCAGTACCGTGCATGGGGCTTAATTTACTGTGCACATGGTCTACGCCGAAACCTTCGAAGAACATTCCCGTACGACTGACATCCGGGAAAGCCTTATCCAGTTTCTTCGCCACTTTTTGGGTCGCCAGCATCAGGTCCGCTAACGCCTGCGGCGGTAGATCGAACGCGTAGCTGGGGTAATGTTTTTTCGGGATCACTACGGTAAACCCATCGGTATTCGGAAAAATCGACAAAAAAGCCAGGTGATGCTCATCTTCCCAAACTTTATGACAAGGTGCTTTACCTTCAACTATTTGACAGAAAATGCAGGTCATTCCATTTCTCCGTTAACCGAGGGCTTATCGATGCGTTAAGCGTTTAATACAACCCTAACACTTTCCACCATGCGAGGCCGACTGTCAAAAAGACCGCCTGATTAAAGAGGCTGATAATAAATCCCGTTCGCCACCAGACGCCCGTCGGTACATAGCCGGCGCCAAAAAGAATGGGGCCGCGTGCGTGGGTATACTGCGTAAGAGAGCAGTACAGGCTGCTGGTAAACGCCAGCATAAGCGCCATCGGCGCTGCCGGTATATTCAGATGCAGACCGACACCCAGAAACACCGCATACAGCGCGGCGATTTGCGCGTTGCCGCTGGCGAAAAAATAGTGGGTATAAAAATAGGCTGCGTTAAGCAGCAGCAGAATGATTATCCAACTGGTTCCATGCATCGTACTGCCGATGCTGTCGCCAATCAGGTTGCCAAACCAACTGGTGAATCCTAGTTTCTTCAACTGGTTAGCCATCATCAGCAGCGCGGCAAACCAAATCAACGTATCCCAGGCGCCTTTTTCGCTTTTAACGTCTTCCCAGGTGAGCACGCCGCTCAGTAATAAAATCGAGAGACCGACAAAAGAGGCCGTCGTGGCATCCACGCCGAGCGAGCTGCCAAAAATCCATAGCACCAGCAACACGCCGACGGTCGCCAGCATGAGCCACTCGCCGCGCGTCATACTGCCCATTTGCGCCAGCTCTTTGCGCGCCAAATCCGGCGCATCCGGCGTATGTTTAATTTCCGGACGGGTCAGCCAGTAGACCAGCAGCGGGACGATAAGAAAAGAGACCAGGCAAGGCAGGAGCGCGGCGATAAACCAGCTTCCCCAGCTCAACGTAACGCCGGCGTTCGCCGCCAGTTTTACCGCCAGCAGGTTACCCGTATAACCGGTCATAAACAGTGCGGCGGTGACGTCGTTAACATTGCCAATACAGGTGATCAGAAAGGTGCCGATTTTGCTGCGAGACTCATCTTCCGGATGTGAATCAAAGCTGCGCGCCAGCGAGTCGGCGATCGGGTAAATCACGCCGCCGCAGCGCGCGGTGTTACTGGGCATCGCGGGGGAGAGGATCAGATCGGCAAACGCCAGACCATAAGCCAGACCCAGCGTTCGTTTACCTAACAGACGGATCATTTGTAGGGCGATACGCCGACCCAGCCCGGTTTTGATAAACCCACGGGCAATCATAAAGGCGACGACGATAAGCCAGATCAGCGAACTGTTCAGCTCGCTCAAGGCCGTGGTAATCGCGCCGCTGGCCGTTTTGTCGCCGGCAGCATAGGCGAGCGCAAAGACGGTGATGCCGATAATACCGACCGCGCCAATAGGCAGCACTTTCGCCACGATAGAGGCGATCGTCGCGACAAAAATAATCGCGGAATGCCAGGCCGGCGCGCTTAACCCGGAAGGGGGCGTTAGCTGCCACAGCCCGGCGGCGATAACCAGAATAAGAATAAATGGGAGCCATTTGACGCCCTGAGATTTTTTTTCCGCCACAATCACACATCCATAAATATTTTATATGTATTAAGTAAATTCATAATAAATATGAATAAATATTCACAAAATCAGAATAATTCTGCGCTTGTGTGTGGGGGAAATATACTGTTAAATGCGCGTAATTGTTTCTTAATATTTCGGAATGCAAAAAAACCCGACGACATCGTCGGGCATGGCGTGCGATAAATCCGGCTTAACCGCCGAACTGATCCGGATCGGGGCCGAGGCGTTTTCCTTGATCCAGTTTTGCGATCTCGCCTAATTCATCTTTATCGAGACGGAAATCCCAGACAGCAAAGTTTTCCGCGATACGGGAAGGGGTGACGGATTTCGGAATGACGACCAGCCCGCAGTCCAGATGCCAGCGAATAACAATCTGGGCGGGCGTTTTGCCGTATTTATCCGCCAGTTCGCGAATCACTTTCTGATCGAATACGCCTTCGCCGCCCTGCGCCAGCGGGCTCCAGGACTCGGTCTGGATTTTATGCGTCGCATTCCACGCATGTAGCTGGCGCTGTTGCATCAAGGGGTGAAGCTCGATCTGGTTGATCACAGGGGGAACGCCGGTTTCATCGATCAGACGCTGGAGGTGATGGATCTGAAAGTTACAGACCCCGATACTCTTTACCAGCCCCTCTTTTTGCAGCGCGATCATGCCTTTCCAGGCGTCGACATAGTGATCGATAGCCGGTACGGGCCAGTGCATCAGATAGAGATCGAGATAATCAAGCTGCAGTTTTTTCAGGCTCTCCTGCAGGGCTTCGCGGGGACGTTTTTGATCGTCATTCCACAACTTGGTGGTGATAAACAGCTCTTCCCGCGCTACGCTCGCTGCTTTTAGCGCTTTGCCGACGCCTTCTTCATTCTGATATGCTGTGGCGGTATCAATCGATCGATAGCCCACCTCCAGCGCTTTATGAATCGCCGCGATCACCTCTTCATTGCTTGCTTTCCAGACTCCCAGCCCAAGTTGTGGCATTACGTTGCCATCCTGTAGCCTGATAATGGTTGGATTAGCCATGATGTGTTCCTCTTTTAATTGGCTCGCCGGAGTCGGGTCCGGCGAGACTAAGTGACTTAAGTCTGGACGAAATGGCCAAAAACGAAAGTCAGAGGCGAAAAAACCTTAGCGCGCCGCTTCATAAATCCGACGGCTGACATCCAGCGTAATATCCTGATTTTCACCTAAATTTGTGCATCCATGCGCCTCAAGTTTAGCCAGTAGCGCCGGAATAGTGCTGCCATCCAGACCGTAATCGGACAGACGGGTAGGCACGCCCATCTGTTCAAAGAAACGGCGGGTGGCGGCAATGGCGGCATCAATACTCTCGTCGTCGGAACCGTCGGTGATATTCCATACACGTTCAGCATATTGCAGGAGTTTTGCACGTTTAACGTCTCGTTTTTCGTTCCATAGCGCAGGCAGAATGATAGCCAGCGTCTGGGCATGATCGAGACCGTGCATCGCGGTAAGCTCATGGCCCAGCATATGCGTCGCCCAGTCCTGCGGAACACCAGCGCCAATCAGGCCATTCAACGCCTGAGTAGCGGCCCACATCACGTTGGCGCGGACGTCATAATTTTCAGGCTCTTGCAGCGCTTTGGGACCTTCTTCGATCAGTGTGAGTAAAATACCTTCGGCGAAACGATCCTGAATTTTGCCGTTAACCGGGTAAGTGACGTACTGCTCAACGGTATGGACGAAAGCATCCACGACGCCGTTCGCAACCTGGCGCGGCGGCAATGTATAGGTGTAGACCGGGTCCAGTACGGCAAACACCGGTTGCACGAACGAGGAGTGGAAGGCCTGTTTGTCGCCAGTGGTTTTACGGGAAATGACTGCGCCGGCGTTCGATTCTGAGCCGGTTGCCGGTAGGGTCAGCACAGACCCCATCGGGATTGCGCTACGAATCTCAGTACCGCCGGTTTCCAGAATGTGCCACGGATCGACGCCGTCCGTATACTGCGCCGCTGCGGCGATAAATTTGGTGCCGTCCAGTACGGAACCGCCGCCAACGGCCAGCAGGAAGGTAATATTTTCGTCGCGCACAAGCTGCACGGCCTTCATCAGCGTTTCATAGGACGGGTTCGGTTCAATACCGCCAAACTCCCGAACATCCAGTCCTTTTAACGCTTCCTGAACTTGCGCCAGTACGCCGGTCTTTTTCACGCTACCGCCGCCATAGGTAATCAGCACGCGGGCGTCCTGCGGGATTTGATCGCGAAGATCGACGATAGCGCCTTTACCAAACAGAATGCGGGTAGGGGTATGTAATTTGAAATTGTTCATTGCTCATTCCCTTATGTGGGTAAAAAGAGGGCAGGCGGCTGTCTGCCTGATGGTCATCATTGTGGTCTTGTGAGGGATGTCTCTCAATGCACATTTCTGCCAATGTTTTGCCTATTTCTCCAGAATGCTGGAGAAAATCGCTAAAAATGCGCACAATCCAGCGGAGTGGATTTGATGAAAAAATGGCGCGTTATGAATCGTGAAGCAATTTGCTTACAGTTGGCGGATAAAATTAATCATTTAAAAAATAATGATAAAATAATCAGCGAGCAGCTGGCGGGCATTCGTCTGTTGTATGGTGTTGAACCGGGGCCGCGCACGCCGGTCATGTATCAGCCTGGCATCATATTTCTCTTTTCCGGCCATAAAATTGGCTATATTAACAAGCGCAAGTTTCGTTATGACGCTAATGAATATCTTTTACTGACCGTGCCGCTCCCTTTTGAATGCGAGACCTGGGCGACGCCGGAGGTACCGCTGGCCGGTATTCGGCTCGACATTGATGTGCTGCAACTGCAAGAGTTGCTCATGGACATTGGCGAAGATGAGCGTTTCCAGTTGCCGATGGCGGCCAGCGGGATTAACTCCGCCACGTTGTCGGACGAGATTTTATGCGCGGTGGAAAGATTGCTGGATGTGATGGAACGCCCGCTGGATGCGCGGATTCTGGGAAAACAGATTATTCGCGAAATTCTTTATCATGTGCTGATGGGGCCGCGCGGCGGGGCGCTGCTTGCGCTGGTTAGTCGCCAGACGCACTTTAGCCTGATCAGTCGCGTACTTAAACAGATCGAAATGAAATACACCGAGAACCTGAATGTTGAGCAACTGGCGGCAGAAGCGAACATGAGCGTGTCGGCGTTTCACCATAATTTTAAGGCGGTCACCAGCACCTCGCCGTTGCAGTATTTAAAAAGCTACCGACTGCATAAAGCGCGGATGATGATGATTCACGACGGTATGAAGGCCAGCGCCGCGGCGATGCGGGTCGGCTATGAGAGCGCATCGCAGTTTAGCCGGGAGTTTAAACGTTATTTTGGCGTTACGCCGGGCGAAGATGCGGCAAGAATGCGGACAATGCAAGGGAGCTAAGTGGGGCATCCCGCCACGGGTCAACGAAGCGTAACCGGGCCATCCTGGCCGATTATGGATACGTCAGGCGTTACAGTATTTCTTTTTAATCACCACGACCAGCGTACCTAACAGCCCGGCGACCAGTAGCGCGACGGGAAGGATCATTAAAAATGTCATTACCTGGTCTTCATGGCGCTTAACAAACGGGATCATACTGAGCGCGTAGCCGAAGCTGGTCACGACAGTCACCCACAGCAGGCCGCTTAACCAGTTAAAAAACTGAAACCGGCGGTTGGACAGGCCGGAAATACCCGCCATTGTTGGCAGCAGAGTGCGGACAAACGCCAGAAAGCGCCCGGCAAGCAACGCTAACAAACCGTGACGGTCAAACATGCAGGTGGCGCGCTGATGATATTTTGCCGGAAGCTGCGCTAGCCAGCCTTTGACGGTACGCGTATTACCGAGCCAGCGTCCCTGGATATAACTTAGCCAGCAGCCGAGACTGGCCGCGGCGGTGAGAATGCCAATCGTCGGCAAAAAATGCATCACATCCTGGGCGATCAACGCGCCTGCCAGTAGCAGCAGACTATCGCCGGGTAAGAATGACGCTGGCAGCAGACCGTTTTCTAAAAATAGCGTGGCGAACATGACAAAGTAGACGACGCTAACAACGTGTGGATTCGCCAGCGCGGCAAAATCATGTTGCCAGAGCGCAGCGATAATATCTTGAATGACAGCCATGAACTTTCCTGTGGAACAGCATTTACGCTTTTATCTGCCTATTGTACTCCTGAATCGTCCGGGATGCCTTGATCCCGGACGCAACAAACGCAGACTTTTCCACGGAAATTGTCTGCATATATGTCCATCCACGGCAACTTTACACAATTCTGGCGAAGCCGGCGGCTAAATCAGCGATCAAATCATCAACACTCTCTAAACCAATATGCACCCGAACCAGCGTACCGGTAAAATCTACGCCGCCTGCGGGACGAATCGCGGCGATCTGTTCCGGCTGATTAGCAATAATCAGCGATTCGTAGCCTCCCCAGGAGTAGGCCATACTGAACAGCGAAAAGTTATCCAGATAGGCTGATAATTCTGCCTCGGTCAGCTTTTTATTGAGCACAAAGGAGAACAGGCCGCTGCTGCCTGTAAAGTCTCGTTTCCAGAACGCATGACCTTTGCTACCCGGCAGGGCCGGATGATTAACGCGCGCGACCTGAGGATGGTTCGCCAGCCATGCGGCGATTTTGAGGCTGCTTTCTTGATGCTGGCGCAGTCGGACACCGAGTGTGCGCAGACCGCGGCTGGTCATATAAGCCGTGTCGGCGTCGAGCATTTGCCCCATCAGATAGGCGTTTTCCCGCAATTGTTCCCAGCAGCGCGCATTTGCAACGGCAGTCCCGACCATCGCATCAGAATGACCAATCAGATACTTAGTGCCCGCCTGGATAGAGATATCAATATCGAATTCCAGAGCTTTGAACAGAACGCCAGCCGCCCAGGTATTATCAATCATGATGACGGCTTCTGGCGCGACGCGTCTGACCGCACTAACAATGCTCGGAATATCATGTACTTCCATGGTAATAGAACCGGGGGATTCCAGAAATACGACTTTCGTGTTCGGTTGAATATGTTGCGTGATATCAGCGCCGATGAGCGGGTCGAACCAGCTTGTCGTCACGCCCAGTTTGCCGAGAATTTTGCTGCAGAAATCCTGGCTGGGTTCATAGGCTGTGTTGGTCATCAGGATGTGGTCGCCCTGCTCAACGAATGCCAGAATGGTGTTGGCGACCGCCGCCGCGCCGCACGGGAAGAGCGCGCATCCGGCGCCGCCTTCCAGTTCACACATGGCTTCCTGGAGCGAAAAGTGGGTCAGCGTTCCCCGGCGTCCGTAAAATAATTCGCCGTTGGCGCGATTGCGGGTAGCGTGTTTTTTGGCCTCGACGGTGTCAAACACCAGTGAAGAAGCGCGTTGAATCACACTATTCACTGAGCCAAGCGTGTATTTTTTGCTGCGTCCTGCGTTTACCAGTTTGGTATCCAACTGTTTATCCGTCATGTTGCGTTTCCTGATTTTAACCGTCTGGATGTCTAAACTAGCATGAATATAACCATCTGCACCCTGGCGACGTGTGATACAGATGAAAATTTTGCCAAAATAAAAACAGGTGGCTTTTTTAATGCGTAAGCGCAAAGAAAAAGCAGTAAAGGTGCGGCAGTATGTAAATAGTAATGAGAACGACTATCAATTCGACGTTGTTTTGATATTATTATGCTCAGATTTTGTGATTTGCGTCCTGGAGATACAGAGTGGGTAATAATTTGATGCAGACGGATCTTTCCGTCTGGGGCATGTATCAGCACGCCGATATTGTCGTGAAGTGCGTGATGATTGGTTTGATTCTGGCGTCAGTCGTCACCTGGGCTATCTTCTTCAGTAAAAGCGTTGAATTTTTCACGCAAAAGCGCCGCTTAAAGCGCGAACAACTGCAATTAGCCGATGCGCGCTCTTTAGATCAGGCTTCCGACATTGCGGCAGGTTTCAGCGCAAAAAGCCTCAGCGCACAGCTCATCAATGAAGCGCAGAATGAACTGGAACTCTCTCAGGGCAGCGAAGATAACGAAGGGATTAAAGAACGTACCGGCTTCCGTCTGGAACGTCGCGTCGCAGCGGTGGGCCGCTACATGGGACGAGGCAACGGTTATCTGGCGACGATCGGCGCCATTTCCCCCTTCGTCGGGTTGTTTGGCACCGTATGGGGCATTATGAATAGTTTCATCGGTATTGCGCAAACGCAGACCACCAACCTGGCGGTGGTTGCTCCTGGTATTGCGGAAGCGCTGCTGGCGACGGCGATTGGGCTGGTAGCCGCGATCCCGGCGGTCGTCATTTACAACATCTTCGCACGTCAGATAGGCAGTTACAAAGCGACGCTGGGCGACGTGGCGGCGCAGGTATTGCTGCTGCAAAGCCGCGATCTTGATCTGAATGCGAGCGCCAGTGCGCAGCCGGTACGCGCCGCGCAGAAATTACGGGTAGGGTAATGCGTCATGGCAATGCGTCTTAACGAGAACCTGGATGACAACGGCGAAATGCATGAAATCAACGTGACGCCGTTTATCGATGTCATGTTGGTTCTGCTGATTATCTTTATGGTGGCTGCGCCGCTGGCGACGGTGGACGTCAAGGTGAATCTGCCCGCTTCTACCAGTACGCCACAGCCGCGTCCGGAAAAACCGGTTTATCTGTCGGTGAAAGCGGATAACACCATGTTTATCGGTAACGATCCGGTGACGGATGATACGATGATTGCCGAGCTAACGGCCCTGACGGAAGGGAAAAAGGATACTACGATTTTCTTCCGCGCGGATAAAACCGTAGAGTATGAAACCCTGATGAAAGTGATGGATATGCTGCATCAGGCGGGCTATCTCAAGATTGGTCTGGTCGGCGAAGAGACCGCGAAAGCGAAATAAGTATTCTGCTGATGCTGTAGGCCGGGTAAGGCGAAGTCGCCACCCGGCTTTTTTATTGCCTAAGATGGCGCCTTGCTTAACAGAAGTGCGCCATCGTAATCGACTTCATGCGTTAGCCTAAATGTTCCCCGCCGCACACGCCGTGCACTTCTGCGGTAACGTAACTGGATTCCTGGCTTGCCAGATAGACATACACCGGCGCCAGCTCTGCCGGTTGGCCGGCCCGCTTCATTGGCGTCTGCTGACCAAACTGCGGAATTTTATCCTGGGTTTGACCGCCGGAAATTTGCAGCGCTGTCCAGATAGGGCCAGGCGCGACAATATTCACACGAATTCCTTTTTCCGCCACCTGTTTCGCCAGGCCACGGCTGTAATTGAGGATTGCCGCCTTGGTTGCCGCATAATCCAGCAGGTGCGGACTGGGCTGATACGCCTGGATAGACGACGTCGTGATAATACTGGCGCCTTTTGGCAGCAGCGGAATCGCTTCCTGGGTTATCCAGAACAGGGCAAAAACGTTAACGGCGAAGGTTTGCTGAAATTGCTCGCTGGTCAGATCTTTTATCTCCGGGATTGCCGTTTGTTTACCGGCTACCAGCGCCAGAATGTCCAGCCCGCCCAGCGCTTCACGCGCCTTATGGACCAGCGAACGGGCGAAAGATTCGTCGCTAAGATCGCCTGGCAATAACACCGCTTTACGGCCGCACTCCTCAATCAGCGCTTTAACCTGCTGAGCGTCCTCTTCTTCCGCTGGCAGGTAGTTGATCGCGACATCTGCGCCTTCACGCGCGTAAGCGATAGCGGCAGCGCGCCCAATCCCGGAGTCGCCCCCTGTCACCAGCGCCTTACGATCTTTAAGGCGACCACTGCCGACATAACTTTTTTCACCACAGTCAGGAACAGGCGTCATTTTCGCCTGGACGCCGGGCGCCGGCTGTTTTTGCTTAGGATACTCGCCGGTGTAATACTGCGTGGTAGGGTCGTATAGATGAGACATTGAGCTTCTCCCTTCAGGTTGAACACCCTTTAAGCTTAGACACTTTTACTACCGTAAGAGGGAGAATCAGAACGATCCTTATGCTTCGCCCGTATTCACAACAGAGTTAACTAGCCATGAAGGTTATTTTTCTTGCCGTGCGACGGTGGTGACGTTGCGCGTCCGGTAGTCGCCATCGGAAAGCTTACGCGTCAGACGTAGGGTTGCCGTCTCGCGAGCCAGCAGATGCTGCCAGTCACTTTCAAGACGAGACATAATTTTGTCTCGTAATTCAGGATGCTGCTCGATAATGGCATTGATGGTCGCGCCATAAATCTCCTCTTTGACCTGTAACGCATACATCTCTCGTCGGTTTTGCCACTTCAGGCGCACTAACGCCGCCGGTATGGATACCACCTCCTGCGTTACCTTTTCCAGGGTGGCATTTTTGCTGGCGATTAGCGCTGCAAGATTTTGCTTTAAGATAAATTCATCACTTTTATGGTTGTCTAAAGCCAAATAAACGTTATTGTCTTCAACTTCTTTCATCTTTATCTTCCAGTGAATAAAATAGCGGCATATTGGTTTCGCGAGTGATTAAATTAAGCCAAATGGCATTGCCTTTTTCATTTATCATTGCGGTTTTATCCGCCAGTATTTTACTTAGCATTTGGGCATCAATATCGCCTTCTGCCTGTAGTGCGTTTATCAGGCGGGCAAACGTTTCAATTTTAGCCACACAATACAGACGTTCTTTAATATGACGGTCGCGTTCTTCAAATAATACGTTTCTGTGTTGCCCGGTTGCGTTAGCGCAAATTAAAATATCGGGCTCGTAATCGCTGAGTTTTGTCTTTCCCTGAAGCAAATTTTTACTGTTTTCTGTGGCTTCAGGGGGCGGCGATGACAGGCGAAAATGAGAGGAAACCAGATGCTCAGGAAGCATGACTAAATATCCTTTACGATCAGTGGTATGCTATTTTTAATAGTGTAGGTTTCGTTGACAATAACATGGCGTAATTTTAAAATCAAAAAAAATGGAGCCTGCTATGAACAGTATTTTTTATTCTGTTATTATATTGCTATTACTGACCGGCGCGATACTCTTCCTGATGTGGGAGGTTAATAAAAAACGTCCTGGTGGAAAAATCGTAAATTTAAATCAAACTGAACCCATGACAAAGGAAGAGGGCGAAGATCATTTCTCAGTATTAATGAATTCGATAACGCCGGTATGGTACTGGCGCGTTAACCATGAATATATCGATTTCCTTCATGCAACGATAAAACGAATGACAATGACTGAGTTGAATGAAACGCCTGGATTATTTGACGCACAGCGTCGTTGCAGCGACCTTAACTCTGCCGTTTATAAGTATTACGACAATATTAAGAAGCGTTGTCTGAACGGAGAAAAGGTGCCGTATTCGGATTTGGACGTCCTGAATTTACGCCAGTGTTTTCGCGAGTTCAGTCTTGAAGCCTACCCGGCATTGGTCGCGCTGGTATGGCCGGAATATCAGCGCCCGCAGGTTAACCCGGATGAGATTTAGAGCCTATCCCATTAGGGCTATTTTACTTGCCATTTTGGACCTGGGCAGTGCTCGCCAAAACGCGTTAGCGTTTTGAACGCCGCTAGCGGCGGCCCGAAGGGCGAGCGTAGCGAGTCAAACCTCACGTACTACGTGTACGCTCCGGTTTTTACGCGCTGTCCGTGTCCAAACTGGCTGCGACAATAACGCCTGGTGGGATAGGCTCTTAACTGGCATGTTGATCTGATGTTGCATGGTTGAGATATACTGTTGCTGGTTTTAGTTACCTGACAGGTCCCTATGGAACGCTTTCTTGAAAATGTAATGTATGCGTCTCGCTGGCTGCTCGCGCCGGTGTATTTTGGCCTCTCTTTGGCGCTGATCGCTTTAGCGCTAAAATTTTTCCAGGAAATTCTACACGTTCTGCCGAACGTTTTTGCCCTGGCGGAGGCCGATCTGATTCTGGTGCTGTTATCGCTGGTTGATATGACGCTGGTTGGCGGATTGCTGGTAATGGTCATGTTCTCCGGGTATGAAAACTTTGTCTCTCAGCTGGATATCTCTGCGGGCAAGGAGAAGCTGAACTGGCTGGGGAAAATGGATGCGACGTCGCTAAAAAATAAGGTGGCGGCATCGATAGTCGCTATCTCTTCCATTCACCTGTTACGCGTGTTTATGGATGCGAAAAACGTCCCGGATAACAAATTAATGTGGTATGTCATCATCCATCTGACCTTTGTCCTGTCGGCGTTCGTGATGGGCTATCTGGACAGATTGACGCGACATAACCATTGAGCCGCCGTCCACGGCGGGGCAGTCGGGCAAAGGATGCTGAGCCCGGCTGTAAAACAGCGCTTCTTTAACGGTGGATAACCGTCTCCCTGCAGCCTTACGCAATATTTTTACTACATCTATTCATTTACTCAGTAATAACACTGAAAGATTTTCTCTGCGTTCACAGATATATAACATCTACGGGTACGTAAACGGCGATAACTGTAAAAAAATGGAGAATGCATTATATATTCTCCGCGCCTTGCCGATAACGAGAGTGCGTCATCGTCTGATGACTAATCTCTTATATTCAGCAAGGAAATTCATATGCGTTTGCTGCAAAACTTTACTATTCGTATGGTCATGCTGACGATACTGGGACTTTTTTGTCTACTCTGGTCGGGGGTGGGGTTATACAGCGTCCATGCTTTATCCGAAGTTTCGGAAGGAAATGATATTGACCGGCATCTTGTGCGGCAAATGACGGTGCTAAGCCAGGGTAACGATCAATATTTCCGCTTTGTTACCCGCCTTAGCCGCGCGATGGATGTAAAAATCGGCGGCGGCACGCCCGATTTTGCGCCCGCCCGGCAGTCGCTCGAGAATATGCGTCAGAAGCTGGAGGAGATGAAAGCGCTATCGCCAGGGCCGATGAACCCTGATATCTCAAGGGAGGTCTTGTCCAACTGGCAGGCCTTGCTGGAGAAAGGCGTCGTTCCTCAAATGCAACTGGCGCAGCAAGGATCGCTGACCGCCTGGAGCGAACATGCCAGTACGGTCACGCCCGCACTCAGTCGCGCGTTCGGCGCCAGCGCGGAACGGTTTAGTCATGAAGCTGGCGCCATGCTGGATAACACCCGCGTGATGGTCGATGGTAAAACCTATACCATCCGCATCCTGCTTATCACGGCGGTGATTCTGGGCATTGCTATCCTGATTTTTACCGATCGCTATCTGGTTGCAATGATGGTGAAACCGCTGGAGCGCATCCGTCAGCAATTTCAGCGCATCGCGCAAGGCGATCTTAGCCAGCCGATTGAAGCGTTGGGGCGTAACTGCGTAGGCCGGTTGGTGCCGCTACTGCGCGCGATGCAGGACAGTTTACGCGAAGCCGTGAGTACGATCCGCGCCGGAAGCGACAATATCTGGCGCGGCGCGACGGAAATTTCTACCGGTAATAACGATCTCTCTTCCCGAACGGAAGAACAGGCCGCCGCGCTGGAAGAAACTGCCGCCAGCATGGAACAGCTTACCGCAACGGTGAAAATGAACGCCGAACACGCCCGCCAGGCGAGTCAGCTTGCGGATGCCGCCTCGCTAACGGCAGGAAAAGGCGGTGAACTGGTTTCCGATGTGGTAGAAACAATGAACGGTATTTCCGCCAGTTCGCAGCAGATCGCCGAAATTACTACCGTGATTAATAGTATTGCTTTCCAGACCAATATTCTGGCCTTGAACGCAGCGGTAGAAGCGGCCAGAGCGGGCGAGCAGGGACGCGGCTTCGCGGTGGTCGCCGGTGAGGTACGTAACCTGGCCAGCCGCAGCGCGGGGGCGGCGAAAGAAATTGAAGCCTTAATTGGCGAATCGGTACGTCGCGTAGCGCAGGGCGCGCAGTTGGTCCAGGAGACCGGCGCGACGATGGACGCCATCCTGCGCGGCGTCACGGAAGTGACGACGATTATGAAACAGATCGCGTCCGCCTCCGAAGAACAGAGTAAAGGTATTTCTCAGGTTGGCGTGGCGATCACGCAAATGGATAGCGTTACGCAACAAAACGCCGCGCTGGTTGAGCAGGTTTCCGCGGCGGCGGCGGCGCTGGAACGGCAGACGGAGGATTTGCAACGCTCCGTACAGCAGTTCCGGCTTTCCGCTAGTGAGCCGCAACAACGCGTAACGGCGAAAGCGGCGCCTGGCGTTCAGAGAATGGCGTCGACTCCCGCACAGTCTACTGATGAATGGGTTGCCTTCTGATGTGAAGCAAAAAAGCGCGTAATGCGCTGGCCTTCATTTAATTAGTCGCTATATAATTCATTATATAGCGACTAAGGAGGTCAGATGAATAATCATTTTGGGAAAGGGTTAATGGCCGGGTTGCACGCGCCATATGCATATAGCGCGCATCATGCGGTGAATTTCTGTTCTGAGTATAAACGTGGCTTTGTATTGGGTTTTACACACCGTATGTTCGAAAAGACCGGCGATCGTCAACTTAGCGCGTGGGAGGCTGGAATTCTGACGCGTCGCTATGGTCTGGATAAAGAAATGGTGATGGATTTCTTTAAAGAGAATCATTCCGGGATGGCGGTTCGCTTCTTTATGGCCGGTTATCGACTCGAAGGTTGATCCAACAGGGGTATTATCTTGCTTTAATTAATTACACTATCGCCTCTTCCCTTCGTTTTACTGTTCCGTCGAAGTATTATGGCGCACATAACCATAAAAAAAGTGTGGTAAATGGCGTACCGATCGCAATAACTTCTTCGCGAACAGTGCAAAATAAAAGCCAGGTCTTCGTAACGGAATAACTATAAAATGACTGGAGATAATACTCTCATCACTTCTCACGGCATTAACCGTCGTGATTTCATGAAGCTTTGTGCAGCACTGGCCGCTACTATGGGGCTCAGTAGCAAAGCCGCCGCAGAAATGGCAGAATCGGTATCCAATCCACAGCGTCCGCCCGTTATCTGGATTGGCGCTCAGGAGTGTACCGGTTGTACCGAATCACTGCTTCGTGCTACACACCCAACCGTTGAAAACCTCGTTCTGGAGACTATCTCTCTGGAATACCACGAGGTACTTTCCGCCGCATTCGGTCACCAGGTCGAAGAAAACAAACATAACGCTCTGGAGAAGTATAAAGGGCAATATGTTCTGGTGGTGGATGGTTCTATCCCACTAAAAGATAACGGTATCTACTGCATGGTTGCCGGCGAGCCGATCGTGGATCACATCCGCAAAGCCGCTGACGGCGCAGCCGCGATTATCGCTATCGGTTCCTGCTCGGCATGGGGCGGCGTTGCTGCGGCTGGCGTAAACCCAACCGGCGCTGTCAGTCTGCAGGAAGTCTTACCGGGCAAAACGGTTATCAATATTCCAGGTTGTCCGCCAAACCCGCATAACTTCCTGGCGACCGTCGCGCATATCATCACTTACGGCACGCCGCCGAAGCTGGATGCGAAAAATCGTCCAACCTTTGCCTATGGCCGTCTGATTCATGAGCATTGCGAACGTCGTCCACACTTCGACGCAGGCCGTTTTGCCAAAGAATTTGGCGACGAAGGCCACCGTCAGGGCTGGTGTCTCTACCATCTTGGCTGTAAAGGGCCGGAAACCTGGGGCAACTGTTCTACGTTACAGTTCTGTGACGTTGGCGGCGTCTGGCCAGTGGCGATCGGTCATCCTTGCTATGGCTGTAACGAAGAAGGTATCGGCTTCCATAAGGGCATTCACCAGCTTGCTCATGTCGAAAACCAAACTCCGCGTTCAGAGAAACCTGACGTCAATATGAAAGAAGGCGGCAATATCTCTGCGGGCGCTGTCGGTCTGCTTGGCGGCGTAGTCGGTCTGGTTGCCGGCGTCAGCGTGATGGCGGTACGTGAACTGGGGCGTCAGCAAAAGAAAGATAACGCTGACTCACGGGGAGAATAACCGTGAACAGACGTGACTTTATTAAAGCAGCCTCCGGTGGAGCATTGCTGTTGGGCGCCGCGCCGTCTGTCAGCCATGCGGCTGCAGAAAACCGTCCGCCGATTCCAGGTTCGCTGGGTATGCTGTATGACTCCACTCTGTGCGTGGGCTGTCAGGCCTGCGTCACAAAGTGTCAGGATATCAACTTCCCGGCGCGTAACCCGGAAGGGGAGCAGACCTGGTCGAACAACGACAAACTGTCGCCGTATACCAATAACATTATTCAGGTATGGCGTAGCGGTACGGGCGTGAACAAAGATCAGGAAGAGAACGGCTATGCCTACATCAAGAAACAGTGTATGCACTGCGTCGATCCTAACTGCGTTTCCGTTTGCCCGGTGTCGGCGCTGAAAAAAGATCCGAAAACCGGCATCGTCCACTATGACAAAGATGTCTGCACCGGCTGCCGTTACTGTATGGTCGCCTGTCCGTACAACGTACCTAAGTACGACTACAACAACCCGTTTGGCGCGCTTCACAAATGTGAGCTGTGTAACCAGAAAGGCGTTGAGCGTCTGGATAAAGGCGGTTTGCCTGGGTGTGTGGAAGTTTGTCCGGCAGGGGCCGTCATTTTCGGTACTCGTGAAGAGCTGATGGCGGAAGCGAAAAAACGTCTGGCCCTCAAACCAGGCAGTGAATATCACTATCCGCGCCAGACGTTGAAAACGGACGACACCTATCTGCATACGGTGCCTAAATACTACCCACACCTCTACGGTGAAAAAGAGGGCGGTGGTACTCAGGTGCTGGTGCTGACAGGCGTTCCTTATGAAGATTTGGATCTGCCGAAGCTGGATGACCTTTCAACCGGAGCGCGCTCCGAGCATGTTCAACACACGCTTTATAAAGGCATGATACTACCCCTGGCTGCGCTGGCGGGCTTAACCGTGCTGGTTCGTCGTAATAGCAAAAACGACCATCACGATGGAGGAGACGATCATGAGTCATGATCCAAAACCGCTGGGCGGAAAAATCATCAGTAAACCGGTCATTATTTTTGGACCGTTAATCGTCCTGTGTATGCTCCTTATCGTGAAGCGTCTGGTCTTCGGGTTGGGCTCCGTTTCCGACCTGAACGGCGGTTTCCCGTGGGGCGTCTGGATTGCCTTTGACCTGTTGATCGGCACCGGCTTTGCCTGTGGCGGTTGGGCGTTGGCATGGGCGGTGTATGTCTTTAACCGTGGGCAATACCATCCGTTGGTGCGTCCGGCGTTGCTGGCAAGCTTGTTTGGTTACTCGCTGGGCGGCCTGTCGATCACTATCGACGTCGGTCGTTACTGGAACCTGCCGTATTTCTACATTCCAGGTCACTTCAACGTGAACTCGGTACTGTTTGAGACGGCGGTCTGTATGACCATCTACATCGGCGTGATGGCGCTGGAGTTTGCGCCTGCCTTGTTTGAACGTCTGGGCTGGAAAGTGTCGCTCAAGCGTCTGAATAAGGTGATGTTCTTTATTATCGCGCTGGGCGCGCTGTTGCCGACGATGCACCAGTCCTCAATGGGGTCATTGATGATCTCGGCGGGCTATAAAGTGCATCCGCTATGGCAAAGCTATGAAATGCTACCGCTGTTCTCGGTTCTGACCGCGTTTATCATGGGCTTCTCCATTGTCATATTTGAGGGTTCGCTGGTTCAGGCAGGCCTGAAAGGAAACGGTCCGGATGAGAAAAATTTGTTTGTTAAGCTGACGAATACCATCAGCGTGCTGCTGGCGATTTTCGTCGTCCTGCGCTTTGGCGAACTGATTTATCGCGACAAGCTGTCCTATGCGTTTGCCGGCGATTTTTACTCCGCTATGTTCTGGATTGAAGTCGTCCTGATGGTCTTCCCGTTAGTGGTGCTGCGTGTGGCGAAACTGCGTAATGACTCTCGTATGCTGTACCTGTCGGCGCTGAGCGCGCTGTTGGGCTGCGCGACGTGGCGTCTGACCTATTCGCTGGTGGCATTCAACCCGGGTGGCGGCTACCACTACTTCCCAACCTGGGAAGAATTGTTGATTTCTATTGGTTTTGTGGCCATTGAGATTTGTGCATACATCGTACTCATTCGTCTACTGCCGATACTTCCTCCTTTAAAACAAAACGATCATAATCGTCATGAGGCGAGCAAAGCATGAGCCAGAGAATTACTATTGATCCGGTAACCCGTATTGAGGGTCATTTACGCATTGACTGCGAAATTGAGAACGGCGTCGTATCCAAAGCATGGGCGTCCGGCACCATGTGGCGTGGTATGGAAGAGATCGTGAAGAACCGCGATCCGCGCGATGCGTGGATGATTGTGCAGCGTATTTGCGGCGTTTGTACGACAACTCACGCGATCTCTTCCGTTCGTGCGGCAGAAAGCGCGCTGAATATTGATGTTCCCGTCAACGCGCAGTATATCCGTAATATTATTCTGGCGGCGCATACCACCCATGACCACATTGTCCATTTCTACCAGCTCTCTGCGCTGGACTGGGTGGACATTACCTCTGCGCTGAAAGCCGATCCGGAAAAAGCTTCTGCGATGCTGGATGGCGTGTCGAGCTGGCACCTGAACAGCGCGCAAGAGTTCACGAAAGTTCAGAACAAGATCAAGGATCTTGTCGCCAGCGGTCAGTTAGGTATTTTCGCCAATGGCTACTGGGGGCACCCGGCAATGCAGTTACCGCCGGAGGTCAACCTGATTGCGGTCGCCCACTATCTGCAGGCGCTGGAATGTCAGCGTGACGCTAACCGCGTGGTGGCGTTGCTGGGCGGTAAATCGCCGCATATCCAGAACCTGGCGGTCGGTGGGGTGGCGAACCCGATCAATCTCGACAGCATCGGTACGTTGAACCTTGAACGCCTGATGTACATCAAATCGTTTATCGATAAGCTGAGCGATTTTGTCGAGCAGGTGTATAAAGTGGATACCGCAGTCATCGCGGCCTACTATCCGGAATGGCTGGAGCGCGGCAAAGGCGCGGTGAACTACCTGAGCGCGCCGGAATTCCCGACCGACGGTAAAAACGGCAGTTTCCTGTTCCCGGGCGGTTACATTACCAATGCCGATCTGTCGACATACCGTCCGATCACCTCTCACTCCGATGAATTCCTGATTAAAGGTATTCAGGAGAGCGCGAAGCACGCCTGGTATAAAGATGAAGCGCCGCAGGCGCCGTGGGAAGGCACCACGATTCCGGCTTACGACGGTTGGTCGGATGACGGTAAATACTCATGGGTCAAGTCGCCGACATTCTACGGCAAAACCGTCGAAGTCGGGCCGCTGGCGAACATGCTATGTAAACTGGCCGCAGGTCGTGAATCCACGCAGACCAAGCTCAATGAAATCATTGCGCTTTATCAGAAGCTGACCGGCAAAACGCTGGAAATGGCGCAACTTCACTCTACGCTGGGTCGTATCATCGGGCGTACCGTTCACTGTTGTGAACTGCAAAACGTATTGCAGGATCAATACAACGCGCTGATTGTAAATATCGGCAAAGGTGATTACACCACGTTTGTGAAGCCGAACATTCCGGCGACGGGCGAGTTCAAGGGCGTGGGCTTCCTGGAGGCGCCGCGCGGTATGCTGTCTCACTGGATGGTGATTAAAGACGGTATTATCAGTAACTATCAGGCAGTGGTGCCATCGACCTGGAACTCAGGTCCGCGTAACTTCAACGATGACGTGGGGCCGTACGAACAGTCGCTGGTCGGTACGCCGATCGCCGATCCGGCGAAGCCGCTGGAAGTGGTACGTACTATCCACTCCTTCGACCCTTGCATGGCGTGCGCGGTACACGTGGTGGACGCCGATGGCAATGAAGTGGTCTCGGTGAAGGTTTTGTAATGCGGATATTAGTCTTAGGGGTCGGCAATATTTTGCTGACCGATGAAGCCATCGGGGTGCGTATTGTTGAAGCGTTAGAGCAACGATACACCCTGCCGGATTTCGTTGAGATTCTGGATGGCGGTACGGCGGGAATGGAACTTCTTGGCGATATGGCGAATCGTGATCATTTGATCATTGCCGACGCCATCGTGTCGAAAAAGAACGCGCCGGGAACCATTATGGTACTGCGCGACGATGAAGTTCCGGCGCTGTTCACCAACAAAATCTCCCCCCATCAGCTTGGACTGGCCGACGTATTGTCGGCCCTCCGCTTTACCGGCGAGTTTCCGAAGAAACTGACCCTGGTCGGCGTTATTCCACAGTCGCTGGAACCGCACATCGGCTTAACGCCAACCGTCGAGGCGATGATTGAACCTGCGCTTGAGCAGGTTCTTGCTGCGCTGCGTGAATCCGGCGTCGAAGCAATTCCTAAGGAGACGGCGCATGTCTGAAACGTTTTCCGGATTCGACACGGCGCCCGTCGCCCGGGTTCAGGCGGCGTTTGAAGAGATAGCCCATCGTTCGATGCACGATCTTTCGTTTCTGCATCCGACTATGCCTGTGCATGTCTCTGATTTTACGTTGTTTGAAGGACAATGGACGGGCACGGTAATTACGCCGTGGATGTTAAGCGCATTAATCTTCCCTGGCCCGGACCAGATCTGGCCCGGGCGTACCGTCGGTGAAAAACTCGGTCTGCAACTGCCTTATGGCACGATGACCTTTACCGTTGGCGAACTGGAAGGCGTTTCGCAATATCTTGCCTGCTCGTTGATGTCGCCGCTTTCCCGTAGCCTGTCGCCGGAAGAGGGCGTCCGGCTGGCGGATGACTGCGCGCGGATGCTGTTATCCCTGCCGGTAAGCAATCCTGATGCGCCGCAGACAAGCCGGCGTGCGTTGCTGTTTGGCCGTCGGAGCTGTGAGAATGCATGAGCTGTCTCTTTGCCAAAGCGCCGTTGAAATTATTCAGCAGCAGGCAGAACAGCACGGCGTGGCGCGCGTCACCGGCGTATGGCTGGAGATAGGCGCGCTTTCGTGCGTTGAAGAGCGCGCGGTCCGTTTCAGCTTTGACATCGCCTGCCAGGGGACTTTAGCGCAAGGGTGCGAATTGCACATCGACTACAGACCGGCCCAGGCCTGGTGCTGGGATTGCAGTCAGGTGGTGGAAATTCTCAGGCATGACGCGCAATGTCCGCATTGTCATGGCGATCGCCTGCGGGTGGATACCGGCGATTCGTTGAAAGTAAAAAGTATTGAGGTCGAATAACCCGCATTTTATTTCAGGTGGTTAATTATGTGTATTGGCGTCCCCGGTCAGGTGCTGGCCGTCGGAGATGATATTCACCAGCTTGCGCAGGTGGAAGTGTGTGGCATCAAACGTGATGTCAATATTGCTCTGATTTGTGAAGGTAAGCCAGCCGATCTGATAGGGCAATGGGTATTGGTACACGTTGGTTTTGCGATGAGCATCATTGACGAAGACGAAGCGAAAGCCACGTTAGATGCGCTGCGCCGCATGGAGTACGACATCACCAGCGCGTGATCCCTTAATCACCTCTATTATATCGCTCTATAATCGTTGTATAATTATTTATATATCGATTGTGGGGCGAAACCTATGAATAAATTTTTGCGCCAGCTCTCTCTGCTGGCGTTGCTTTTTTGCTGGCCGTTAATGTCACAGGCGGCGCGTACTTTTACCGATCAACTTGGCCGCCAGGTCACGGTTCCCGATACCCTCGACAGAGTGGTGGTGCTCCAGCATCAAACGCTCAATCTCCTTGTACAGATGAATGCCACTGACAAAATCGTTGGGGTCATGGCGAATTGGAAACAGCAATTAGGCGACGGCTATGCGCGTCTGGCGCCGGAACTGGCGCAAAAAGCCTCGCTGGGCGATCTAACGCACGTTGATCCTGAAAAACTGGTGGCGCTGCGCCCGCAGGTGGTGTTTGTCACGAATTACGCTCCGCAGGAGATGATCGACAAGATCAGCCGTCTTGGCATTCCGGTGGTGGCGATTTCGCTGCGCCATGATGTTGCTGGCGAGCAGGCTAAAATGAACCCGACCCTGGCCGATGAAGAGCGGGCTTACAACCGCGGGCTGCGTGAAGGAATAACGCTGATTGGCGATATCGTCAATAAACCGCAGGAGGCGAAAGCGCTGATTGAGGCGATGGATAAAGGTCGCAAGATGGTCAGCGACCGTTTGCAGTCGGTTCCTGAAAATGAGCGAGTTCGCGCCTATATGGCGAATCCGGAGCTGACCACCTACGGTTCCGGTAAATACACCGGTCTGATGATGGCCCATGCGGGGGCGCTGAATGTAGCGGCATCCTCGGTGAAAGGCTTTAAGCAGGTGACAATGGAGCAGGTGATCGCCTGGGATCCACAGGTAATCTTTGTCCAGAATCGCTATCCAAAGGTCGTCAATGAGATCCTGCACAATCCCCAGTGGCAGGTCATTGACGCGGTGAAGCATCATCGGGTTTACCTGATGCCAGATTATGCCAAAGCCTGGGGATATCCGATGCCGGAGGCGGTGGGAATCGGCGAACTGTGGATGGCGAAAAAACTCTATCCGGAAAAATTCCACGATATTGACATGCAAAAGGCCGCTAACGACTGGTATCAACGTTTTTACCGTACTGACTATCAGGGCGTACAGTAATGCGAATACTGGCTGCGGGGAGCTTGCGCGTCGTCTGGCCGCAGCTAATGGCGGCGTTTCAGGCGGATGCGGTATGTGATTTCGGTCCGGCGGGGCTGTTACGTGAACGCATCGAAGCGGGCGAAGCATGCGACTTTTTTGCTTCGGCGAACCTGGCGCATCCGCAGGCGCTGCTGGAAAGCGGGCGGGCACTGCGGGTCGCGCCTTTTACGACGAACCGTTTGTGTCTGAGCGTGCGGGCACAGGCGATGCGTGAAGGCGAGGACTGGCTGTCGCTATTAACCCGGCGGGATCTGCGGATCGGCACCTCAACAGCAGGTTGCGATCCTTCCGGCGATTATACGCAGCAGCTTTTTTCGCGGATGGGCAAGGAGGGCGAAGCGGTCCGAAAACGCGCGGTAGCGCTGGTTGGCGGCAGGCAGACTTTGCCGTTACCGGCGGGCCGGCTGGCTGCGGAATGGCTCATCAATCATGATTACACCGATATCTTTATCGGCTATGCCAGCTATGCTCCCTGGCTACGGCAGGTTAATTCGCTGCGAGTGGTTGATATCCCGGAACCTTATAATCCCGTGGCTGAATATGGCTTTGCCTGCCTGAGCGAGCAGGGAAAAACGCTTGCCGACTTTTTACTGTCAGCACGGGCGAGGTTGATTCTCATGCAACATGGGTTTAGTGAAGCGCCGAATATGACACACTCGCAGAACTGATAAGCGAAGCGTCAGCAGGGAATACCATGCCGGATGACGACATTACTACCTCATCCGGCATCATGGTTTAACTTTGACGTTTATCTTCGGTATTGTTTTCGAAGTCGCTGGCGTCATGGCGTTCGTGAAGCTGTTCGTTCAATGGGCCGTTGGTCCGGTTGACAATGCGCCCCCGCTTTACCGCCGGACGTTCGGCTACCTGCTTCGCCCAGCGTTGTACGTTTTGATAACTTCCGGCATCCAGAAACTCCGCTGCATCATAGACATTCCCCAGCACCACGTTGCCGAACCACGGCCAGATGGCCATATCGGCAATAGTGTACTCTTCTCCCGCGACATACGGGTGGTGAGCTAACTGCTTATCCAGCACGTCCAGCAGACGCTTGGCTTCCATGGTGAAGCGATTAATGGCGTACTCAATTTTTACCGGCGCATAATGATAGAAGTGACCGAAACCGCCGCCGAGGAACGGCGCCGCGCCCTGTAGCCAGAACAACCAGTTAAGGGTTTCTGTGCGCTTAGCCAGATCCTGCGGCAGGAAATGGCCAAACTTATCCGCCAGATAAACAAGAATTGCGCCCGACTCAAAAACCCGAATCGGCGGGTTGTGTGAGTTATCGCGCAGCGCCGGAATTTTTGAGTTCGGATTGATGTCAACAAAGCCGCTGGAGAACTGATCGCCCTCGCCGATGCGAATCAACCAGGCGTCATATTCGGCGCCGGTCACGCCCAGCGCCAGGAGCTCTTCCAGCATAATGGTCACTTTCTGGCCGTTAGGCGTCCCCAGCGAATAAAGCTGTAACGGATGTTTGCCGACGGGCAGCGTTTTGTCGTGCGTCGGGCCGGAAACCGGGCGATTAATGTTAGCGAACGCGCCGCCGCCGGATTTATCCCACGTCCAGACTTTTGCGGGTTGATAAGTATTATCTGCCATATTGACCTGCCTTCACAGTGGTGGTGTTGAAGCAGTGTAGCAGCTTGCTAACCGGACATTTAACCTATTGGGACATTCCGGCGAGTGAAATTTTAACCTTCTGGCCTCAGTGTGCCTTATTGAGGTGTATGATTATGTCGACCTCTGTCCGGTTAGTGTCACAGAGCAGACAATCAGAGCGAAATCACGCCAGGCTGCTCAGGCGGTCTTGTTTTGAGGTAAGTGCATGAGCAAAGGAACCACCAGTCAGGATGCCCCCTTCGGGACATTATTGGGTTACGCCCCCGGCGGCGTAGCGATCTACTCTTCAGATTACAATTCCCTCGATCCGTGGGACGACGACGACGCAGCTTTTCGTAGCTACATCGACGATGAATACATGGGGCATAAATGGCAGTGCGTGGAATTTGCCCGCCGTTTTCTCTTTCTGAATTATGGCGTTGTTTTTACTGACGTCGGCATGGCCTGGGAAATTTTCTCGCTGCGTTTTCTGCGCGAGGTCGTGAATGACAATATTTTGCCTTTGCAGGCCTTCCCGAACGGTTCGCCGCGCGCGCCGGAGGCCGGGGCGTTGCTCATCTGGCAAAAGGGCGGCGAGTTTAACGAAACCGGGCACGTTGCGATTATCACCCAACTCCTGGATAACAAAATTCGTATTGCTGAGCAAAACGTTATCCACACGCCATTGCCGCCAGGGCAGCAGTGGACTCGCGAACTGGAAATGGTCGTAGAAAACGGGTGTTACACCCTGCGCGACACCTTTGATGACACGACGATTTTAGGCTGGATGATCCAGACCGACGACACGCAATACAGTTTGTCACAGCCTGACATCGCGAATCAGTCGCTGGCGATTCGCGGCGCAAGACTGCCAGAGAAAGGTCAGTTTGACGGTCAGTGGCTGGATGAGCGCGATCCGTTACAAAAAGCCTATGTACAGGCGAACGGACACGTTATCAATCAGGACCCGTACCAGTATTTTACCATCACCGAGAGCGCTGAACAGGAGCTTATCAAAGCGACCAATGAGTTGCATTTGATGTACCTGCACGCCACGGACAAAGTTTTAAAAGACGATAATCTGCTGGCGCTATTCGATATCCCCAAAATTCTTTGGCCGCGCCTGCGTCTCTCCTGGCAGCGCCGTCGTCACCATATGATCACCGGTCGTATGGATTTCTGCATGGATGAACGCGGGCTGAAAGTCTATGAATACAATGCCGATTCCGCATCATGCCATACCGAAGCGGGATTAATTCTCGAAAAATGGGCTGAGCAGGGCTATACCGGTAAAGGGCATAACCCGGCAGAGGGCTTAATTAACGAGCTGGCAGGCGCCTGGAAACACAGTAAAGCGCGTCCTTTCGTCCATATCATGCAGGATGATGATGTCGAGGAGGACTATCACGCGCAGTTTATGCAGCAGGCGCTGCATCAGGCCGGCTTCGCGAGCAAAATCCTCCGCGGGCTGGGCGAGTTGCGCTGGGATGACGCCGGGCAGTTGATTGATGGCGACGGACGGCTGGTGAATTGTGTCTGGAAAACCTGGGCGTGGGAAACGGCGATGGAGCAGATACGCGAAGTCAGCGAGACGGAGTATGCCGCAGTGCCTATTCGTACCGGGCACCCGGAAAATGAAGTCCGGCTGATTGATGTATTACTGCGCCCGGAAGTGTTGGTGTTTGAACCGCTGTGGACGGTGATCCCGGGTAACAAAGCGATCCTGCCCATCCTGTGGTCGCTGTTCCCGCATCATCGCTATTTGCTCGACACGGATTTTACCGTTAACGATGAGCTGGTGCAGACCGGCTATGCGGTAAAACCGATCGCCGGACGTTGCGGTAGTAATATTGATTTGGTGAGCCATCAGGAAGAGCTCCTGGATAAAACCAGCGGCAAGTTCGCCACGCAGAAAAATATCTATCAGCAGTTGTGGTGCCTGCCGAAGGTCGCCGGAAAGTATATTCAGGTCTGTACGTTTACCGTGGGCGGTAACTACGGCGGTACGTGCCTGCGCGGCGATGATTCATTAGTCATTAAAAAAGAGAGCGATATTGAACCGTTAATCGTCATCAAAGCGTAACGGGGTCATTCTCGTCGGGATATCGGCGTGGGCGCCGATATCCCGCCTGTTGTGTTTACCAACGAACGGCTGTCAGCCTGCCATTTACTGGTAACATATGAGAAATAATATCACAAATTATTCTTAACTTTTCTGACGCAGGCGGTGACGCTCGCCGCGTTGGCGCATCCGTTTCCTGATTTTCGACTACTCGATACTTTTTGCGGCTGGTTACGCCGCCCCTATCCCTTTGGATTTAGGTCATGCCTGTTTGGTTGGTAAACGGACAGCATAATATATTGACGAGTTCAAATGACATTATTAGTCATATAAAAAGTTTACGTTAGGTTATTTTTCTATTGCAAAAGTTTGCGTTTAAACCCTGTCTGCAATCTTCGGGCAGAGATATAGATACACCTAAGTAAATGCAGTTAATTATTATTCAGCTATTATTGTCAGCCTTGTAAATAATATTTCCGTATAAAGCGAAGTGACTTCCATCATGACTATTAATGGTATTGTTGAATAGTTTACCTTGTAATTATTTAAGTTTGGTGGACGTTTTGTCTTATTCTGGTGAGCGTATGGTTATGGCAGATGACAGCCGATTTTTCATTATGTTAGCATGAGTTGATAATACTTTATCCAGGCATAGATCAGGATGTCCACATATAATAAGGAGAATGGTATATGTTTAAAAAAGTATTAGGCTTGCGCCACTGGAATAATAATGTTGTAAAAATACCGCCGCCAGCAGAATCTGACGCTAATGCGTCTGACGTGGTGGTGGATACTCCTGAGCCTTATGAGCGGATACTGTGTCAAAAAATTCTGATGGGGATCTCGACGATCGATATCATTCATAATGCCATCATTAAGTCCTGTGAGCAGCTCAACATTGAAAAAGAACGCATTAATGAACTTAACGAACAGAATGATAAAGCCAGAAGTTCATTAAAATCGCTCGTGGAATTTATCACCGAAATTGGCACGACTTCATCGGATATTGGCTGTCGTATGGGCGACTTAAATACCTCCTTAACGCAAATTAATGCGTGTATTAAAGAGATACAGAAGATCGCTAACCAGACCAATTTGATTGCGATTAACTCCGCGATCGAGGCCGCGCGCGTAGGGGATGCCGGGCGTGGTTTTAGCGTTATTTCGAAAGAGGTGAAAAACCTGTCCGAAGATGTTAAACACAGTTCGAAAAGCGTCAGTACGTTAACCTCTGTAATCAAAGATAATACGGCCAGAGTGAGTGAGGTGCTGGATAACCAACAGCCGGTTATTGATAATATTACGACTAACATAAATCAAATTGTGGAGTCTATTGGCATCGTCATCGATAAATCGCTGAGCATGAAATCGGTCATGCAGTACATCTCTACGGTGCAGTTTTTGAATATTGTCAAAGTTGACCATGTTATCTGGAAAATGGAAGTCTACAAATTACTCTTAAATAAAGACATAAACAGCAAAATAACGATGCACGATCAGTGTCGGCTGGGGAAATGGTACTACGGTTTTGAAGGGCAGCAGTTTAGCAATTACTACAGTTTCCGTAGTCTGGAAGCGCCGCATAAAGAGGTGCATAGCGCTGGTCACTCTGCGCTGAACTATTTTGCCGCAGGCGATATGAATGCGATGTCGCAAGAACTCGACAGAATGGAGCGTTCCAGTAATGAGGTGGTTAACCAGCTGGAAATGCTGGCTGTCGATTTATTAAAAGAAACCACACTGTGAAGTCATGAGTTATTACCGTATAACCAACAGGAGCCATCATCAACAGGACTGATGTATCACACTTTCTGCACTGGAGTTATTCCGGACAGAGAAAAAAAGCATGACGCAGAAGATGGCTGTGTTTGTTTACCCGAATCACTTACTTTAGTAAGTGATTCGGGATTAATCAGCAACCTCTTTGCTTTTTATCGGCGGCCAGACTTTGGCTGGAAAAGTGCGTTACTGCTAAATTTCTCACTCTCTTACCGCCTTCCTGCTCCTCGAAATACCTGAAACCTGTGCTCACAGATTAATAGCGATTATTTAATCGTGAAATAACGCTGGGCATTATTGAAGCAGATATCCTGAACCATACGGCTTAGCATCGCTTCATCATCAGGAATCTCTCCGTCCTGCGCCCACTGTCCCAGCAGGTTACAGAGAATACGACGGAAATATTCATGTCGCGTATAAGAAAGGAAACTGCGGGAGTCGGTCAGCATCCCGACAAACTGACTTAACAGTCCCATTTGCGACAGTTGCTCCAGTTGGCGCAGCATACCGTCTTTCTGATCGTTAAACCACCAGCCGGAACCAAACTGCACTTTTCCGGCAATTCCCGGCCCCTGGAAGTTACCGATCATGGTCGCCAGGACTTCGTTATCACGTGGGTTCAGGCAATAGAGGATAGTCTTGGGCAGTTCATTGGTCACATCCATACTGTCGAGCAAACGGGAGAGCGCCCAGCTAATGTTATTATCGCCAATGGAGTCAAAGCCGGTATCCGGCCCCAGCAGGCGGAACATCCGGGTATTATTGTTACGGATCGCGCCAATATGTAGCTGCATCACCCAGCCGCGCGCGGCGTACTGGCGGCCCAGCCAGACCAGCACCGCCGTGGTAAACTGGGCGATCTCAAGTTCGCTCAGCGTTTCGCCAGCCAGACGTTTGCCCAGAATGGCGTCAAGCTGCGCGTCGTCGGGCACCGGCGCAAATCGCAGCGTTTCAATGCCATGATCCGACGCGCGGCAGCCGCAGGCGGCGAAATGGTCGAGGCGGCGAGTGAGCGCCTGACGTAAATCGTCGAAACGGGTAATGCTGACATCTGCCGCCGCTTCCAGTTTCCTCAGGTAATCGACAAAGCCGTCCAGTTCGATTTTGAAAACTTTGTCGGGGCGCCAGCTTGGCGCGACTTCAATATCAATGCTGTCGTCGGCGGCTATCTGGCGGTGATATTCCAGAGAATCTATCGGGTCGTCGGTGGTTCCGACCATCCGCACATTCATCTGCTGCATAATACCGCGCGCGGAAAAGGCCGGCGTCGCCAGTTTCTCATTACACTGCGTCCAGATACTTTCTGCGGTATCCGGTCCGAACAGCGTACCTGTAATGCCAAATGGACGGCGTAGTTCAAGGTGCGTCCAGTGATACAGCGGATTGCCCAGCGTTTTTGGAACGGTATTGGCCCAGGCCATATATTTTTCATAATCGCTGGTCTCTTTGCCGGTGATCAGCGACTCATCCACGCCTGCGCTTCGTAGCGCTCGCCATTTATAGTGGTCGCCTTCCAGCCAGATCTGACCGAGGTTATCGAAACGGCGATCGTCGGCGATTTCCTGCGGACTTAAATGGCAGTGGAAGTCATAAATCGGCATGGGCGCGGCGTATTTATGGTACAGCGTGCGGGCAATGTCGTTTTTAAGTAGAAAATCTTCAGTCATAAACGTAGCCATGATTTATCTCCTTACTTAGCCAGCGCTTCTACCGTGGCTTTCGCGCCATTCTGCAATAGCTGTTGGTAAGCGTCGGTAACGGCTTGCACAAATTCGTGGTTCTTCGGCAGGTCGTTGCCAAAGATAGACTCGATGGCCAGTAGCCCGCGAACGCGTTCTTCCGGCGTCTGATATTGCTGATGAATCGCCTGATACTGTGCAAGCAGCGGATCGACGACATCAATGGTTTTACCTTGTTCATCGACACCGCCGACGTAACGCATCCATCCGGCGACGCCCAGCGTCAGGCGGCGATAGTCATCGCCCTGTTGCAAGTGCAGACGTACCGGGTCCAACAAACGCTGCGGCAGTTTCTGACTGCCATCCATCGCGATCTGCCAGGTGCGGTGTTTCAACGAGGGGTTAGTGAAACGCGCGATCAACAAATTCGCATACCCTTCCAGATCGGTGCCTTTCGGCATTGATAACGTCGGCGCTTGTTCATCAAGCATCAGCGCCAGCGCCGCGCGACGGTAAGCCGGGTTGGTCATGGTATCGGCGATAGTGTCATACCCGCCGAGATAACCCAGATAGGCGAGGAAAGAGTGACTGCCGTTAAGCATACGCAGCTTCATCATTTCAAACGGTACGACATCTGCAACGAATTGCGCGCCGACGGTGTCCCAGTCCGGGCGACCATTCACAAAGTTATCTTCGATGACCCACTGGCGGAAGGGTTCGCAGGCGATAGCGCAGGGATCATAAACCCCTAACTGGTCGGCAACCAGTTGTAGCGTCTCTTCGGTCGCCGCCGGAACAATGCGGTCAACCATGGTGCAGGGGAAGGTCACATTGTCGGCAATCCATGCGGCGAGGGCGGCATCGCGAGCTTTTGCCAGGCCGAGGACGGCAGCCTTCGCGACGTGACCATTCTCGCGTACGTTATCGCACGACAGCACGGTAAAAGCTTTCAGTCCTTGCTCCCGGCGCATGTTTAGCGCTTCGACAATATAGCCAATGGCGGATTTAGGCTGCTGTGGATGGGCAAGATCGTTTTGGATCAGCGGGTTATTGACATCAAGCTCGCCGCTGGCGGGGTCGGTGCAGTAGCCTTTTTCGGTCACGGTTAAGGAGACGATGGCGGTTTCCGGGCGCGCCATTGCCGCCAGAATCCCTGCATGGCCGTCGAATTCAGGGTGTAGCGCTTCTTTCATTGAACCGATAATTTTCAGTTCGGTGCTTTCTGCGCCGCGTTCTGCAACGGTGTACAGCAGATTTTGCGCTTTCAGGTTCGCGATCAGCCGCGCGTCGTTACCCGGCATCAGGTTCACTTCACAAATGCCCCAGTCGCTGTCGCTCTTTTCCAGTAGATGATGGGTAAAGAGCGCCTGGTGCGCGCGGTGAAACGCCCCGCAGCCCAGATGCACAATACGGGATACCAGACGTGATTTGTCCCAGTTTGGGCGGGCGACGGAAACCTGGGCGGTGGCGATATTCTGTTCCATTGCAAACTCCTGTCATTCGACGTCTTCGCCCGCGATCTCCGGGGCGAGGCATGTTGCTATTGCATTGAGTAGGGGAAATCGCATGACGCGTCGCGCCATGCGAAAGAAGGTTATTTGCTAAAGAAAGCGCGCTGGATAGCCAGTTCGACGCCGCGGACTTCCGCAAGCCCTTTCAGACGGCCAATGGCGGAATAACCCGGATTCGTTTTCTTCTTCAGATCGTCCAGCATCTGATGACCGTGGTCCGGGCGCATCGGGATCAGATCGTCGCTACCTTCGGCTTTACGACGGTGCTCTTCTTCCACAATCGCTTTAACGACTTCATACATATCCACATCGCCGTGCAAATGGGCGGCCTCGTGGAAGGTCTTCGGATTCTCTTCGCGCAGCGTAGAACGCAAATGCGTAAAGTAGATGCGCGGACCAAATTGCTTGATCATATCAACCAGATCGTTGTCGGCGCGCACGCCGTAAGATCCGGTACACATGGTGAAGCCGTTCGCCATGCTATTAACGGTTTCCACCATCCATTGCATGTCTTCAATGGTAGAAACAATGCGCGGCAGGCCGAGAATAGGGCGCGGCGGATCGTCAGGGTGAACGGCCATACGCACGCCAACCTCGTCGGCAACCGGAATAATGGCTTTCAGGAAATAGGCAAAATGTTCACGCAGTTTTGCTTTATCGATATCTTTATACGTCGCCAGGTGTTGACGGAACTGATCCAGCGTATAGCCTTCTTCCGCGCCAGGTAAACCGGCAATAATGTTGCGGGTCAGACGTGCTTTGTCTTCCTCGCTCATGGTGGCGAAACGCCGCTCTGCCTGAGCAATCTCTTCTGCCGTATAGTCGGCTTCTGCTCCCGGACGCTTCAGGATGTGCAGTTCGAACGCGGCGAATTCAATCTGGTCAAAACGCAACGCTTTGGAACCATCCGGTAATACGTATTCCAGATCCGTACGTGTCCAGTCCAGCACCGGCATAAAGTTATAGCAAACCGTATAGATACCGCATTGCGCCAGGTTACGCAGCGTTTGCTGGTAGTTTTTGATCCATAAATCGTACTGACCGGTGTGGGTTTTGATGTCTTCGTGGATAGGTACGCTCTCTACCACAGACCACTCCAGACCCGCCTCTTCAACGATAGCTTTACGTTTCTGGATCTCGTCTACCGACCAAATTTCTCCATTCGGGATATGGTGTAACGCCGTTACCACGCCGGTTGCGCCAGCCTGGCGTACATCTGACAGCGTTACCGGGTCGTTAGGTCCGTACCAGCGCCAGGTTTGTTTCATATCTCGTTTCCTCTTCTTGCGATAACGTCTTCGTGGTTGACCCATTGCCAGCCAACATCGAAACGTGCTTTGTAAACCCGTTCTGACCCCTAAATTCAACCAAAATTTTTCTCATGTCAACCTTATTGTCTAAATTGGCTAACCAAATCACAAATATCATCATTCACGGTCTGCCAATTTTATTTATTTGATCTGTGTCAATTTTTGCTGGGTGAAAAGCATTCACCATTCAACTTGAAATGAGTTGATGTATTTATTTCAAGAATATTAAGTGCGGGAGTTGCCGCCAGATTTTGACCGGTCCGGATGAGAAAATATTGATTGGTCAACCAATTTTTGTGATTTCAGTTTTCCCGCTACAGGTCAGACGGCGCGGAGCTAATGTTTTTTAACGAGGCTTTATCATGAAGATGACAAAATTAAGATGGTGGATTATCGGCCTGGTCTGCGTAGGGACCATCGTAAACTACCTGTCCCGTAGCTCGCTTAGCGTTGCGGCGCCAGCGATGATGAAAGAACTCCATTTTGATGAGCAACAATATTCCTGGGTGGTGAGCGCCTTCCAGCTTTGTTACACCATTGCGCAGCCGATCACCGGCTATTTGATGGATGTCATCGGACTGAAAATCGGCTTCTTTATCTTTGCCTTGTTGTGGTCGCTGATCAACATGGCGCACGCGCTGGCCGGCGGCTGGATAAGTCTGGCATTTCTGCGTGGTCTGATGGGGCTAACCGAAGCGTCAGCGATTCCGGCCGGGATTAAAGCCAGCGCCGAATGGTTCCCGACGAAAGAACGCGGTATTGCGGGGGGCCTGTTTAATATCGGTACTTCAATTGGCGCGATGCTGGCGCCGCCGCTGGTGGTCTGGGCGATGCTGACCTTTGCTGATAGCGGCATCGGTACTGAAATGGCGTTTGTGATTACCGGTGGGATCGGCGTGCTGTTCGCCATCACCTGGTTCCTGATTTATAACTCGCCAAATAAACACCCGTGGATCACCCACAAAGAGCTGCGTTATATCGAAGACGGCCAGGAAAGCTATCTCCAGGACGATAATAAAAAACCGGCCGTTAAAGAGATCGTTAAAAAGCGTAACTTCTGGGCGTTGGCGATTACCCGTTTTCTGGCTGACCCGGCATGGGGAACGCTGAGTTTCTGGATGCCGCTGTATCTGATTAACGTGATGCATCTGCCGTTAAAAGAGATCGCCATGTTTGCCTGGCTGCCGTTCCTGGCGGCGGACTTCGGCTGCGTTGCAGGCGGTTTCCTGGCGAAGTTCTTCATGGAAAAGATGCACATGACCACGATCAATGCGCGTCGTTGTAGCTTTACCATCGGCGCTGTTTTGATGATTTCGATCGGTTTTGTCAGCATTACGACTAACCCGTATGTCGCCATTGCATTGATGAGTATTGGCGGTTTTGCGCACCAGACGCTGTCTACCGTTGTGATTACCATGAGCGCTGACCTGTTCAAGAAAAATGAGGTCGCGACGGTTGCCGGTCTGGCAGGATCTGCGGCATGGATGGGACAGTTAAGCTTCAACCTGTTTATGGGGGCGTTGGTCGCTATTATCGGTTATGGCCCGTTCTTCATTGCGCTCAGTCTGTTCGATATTATCGGCGCCATCATCCTGTGGGTACTGATTAAAGATCCAGAAAAGCACCACCCGTCAATGACGGAACAGCCGCTGGCGTCTCACCGCTAAAGCTGTCTCGGTTTCACTGGCCTGATAAGCGAAGCGCTACCGGGTTCTAACGGCCACCTTCGGGTGGCCGTCTTCATTACCCTTATCGGTAAAAATACGCGTTGGTTTTATACCAGCGCGTTATCATTTAGTTTGCCTGATTATTTTCAGATGCTGAAAATAATATTGTGGTAAGGGTTATTGTTTTTCGCCTGGATTTTTATCGACTCTCTGTCTCGCTGCGATCATCGATAAAGTCCCCTTTATGTAAATAAAGGTTCAATGCTTCTACTCTTTTCTCCATATATTTTGCGCAGCTTCACAAAAAATAACCTGATGTCGTAATGCCCCCACTCCCTAATATTCTCCATGCGTTATACGTTAATTTAAGTTTAAATTTCATGCGGGGGATATCACGATGTCACGTAATTTTACTGTTTCAGCCTGTCAGTATATTGTTACTGAAATAAACACTTTTGAAGATTTCATAACAAAGGTAAGGATACTTCTTAATAAAAGTCAGGGGGCTGATGTCGTTATCTTCCCGGAGCTATTTACCATTGAGTTATTTACATTATTGAAAAAATGGCAAGAAAGACCCATTTCACACCTTACTTTAATTGATCAGTTTACGGATGCCTATAAGCAGCTTTTTCAACAGGAAGCGAAAGAAAGAGGACAGTTCATTATTGCTGGCTCTCATCTGGAGCAGACTGGAGCAGATCGCTATGAGAATGTTGCGCATATATGGGGACCCGATGGCGAACATTATGCTCACAGTAAGACGCATATCTTCCCGGCTGAACGGGGTTGGTATACTCAGGAAGGCGATAAAATGGCTGTTTTTCAACTGCCATTTGCTAAGGTGGGTTTTAATATTTGTTATGAAGCAGAAATACCGGAGTGTGCTGCGACGCTGGCGGAACAGGGTGCGGAGTTAATTTTAACGCCTTCCGCTACGTTTACTGAACAGGGATTTTGGCGAGTCAGGCATTGTTGCCACGCACGTTGTATTGAAAATCAAATTTATCTTGTTCACTGTTGCCTGGGCGGAAACCCGGGCGGGCCACTGCCAGGCTGCTGGGCCCGAAGTTCAATTTTAAGCCCCTGTGATGTCGTGTGGAAAAATCCACAAGGTATTATCGCAGAGGCGCACGTCAATCAAGAGGATGTCATTTCAGGAGAAATTAACCTCGATGTTCTATATGAAAATAGACTTGGGGGGGCAGCAACAACGTTCAAGGACAGACGCAGAAAAGCAGGCATATATAATATCTGGCCATCACACATTAAATAACAGAATGTGTCCCTTCTATGTATTAGCTGGAGGTCGTTATGGGATATTTAAAATTACCTGAGGGTAAAAGGATTGCGGTCAATCTTGGTGTTGATGTAGATGCTCAGTCTTTATGGCTGGGCGGATTTAATCGACCGTCGCCATCCTTTATGTCACGAGGAGAGTTTGGTGCTCAAGTTGGTGTACCAAGGCTTCTGAAATTGTTTAAAGAAAATAATATCAAAACCACCTTTTTTATTCCCGGACACACTGTAGACACCTTCCCGGAAATCAGTAAAGCGATTTTTGATGCCGGGCATGAAATCGCTCACCATGGCTACTATCATGAAAATCCGACTCTGGTGAATCGTGATACAGAACGCCGACTTATGGATCTGGCGTTCGCCTGTTATAAAAGACATTTCGGCATACGTCCTGTGGGATACCGTTCTCCCTATTGGGATTATAGCGAGAATACGCTGGATCTTCTGGAGGAAGCCGGTTTTCTCTATGACAGTAGCCTGATGGCGAGAGATCTTGTGCCTTACCATCCTCAACGTTGGCAGGTGAATTGGGAGACGGGAAATATCGCAGGCCCGGCCAGCGCGATTCTGGAAATTCCTGTTAGCTGGTATCTGGATGATTTTCCCGCACTGGCGTATACCGGCAACCAGGAGGGGATGAGCGATACTGACGGTGTTCTGCGACGCTGGAAGGATATTTTTACCTATGCTTATAACCATCAGGAAAACGGCTTATATGCGATGGCTCTTCATCCGCAGATAATCGGTCATGGGCATCATATGATGATGTTGTCACGTTTGATTGAACATATTAAAGGGCATGATGGCGTATGGTTTGCAACCTGTGAAGAGATAGCCAGTGTCTGGGTGGATGACGAAGAGGATCGACAAAAAATGCTCCGTCCTGATGTTCGTGGCGTAGCGCCGGTTCCGGATGATTATGGCTGGCCAGGCAAATGATATCACCTCATGACAATGTTAATATCAGTCGGGTAACGGATTACCCGGGCAGAAGTTACCTGTTTGCCCGCTCGTTAATGCATATTGTCCATCAGAAAGGGAGACTATCCCGGGACGTATAAAATCTTTTTTATTTCGGTCAAAACGTTAATCAACGAGAATAGTTTGTTTTTTGATTTAAATCATTTTTTAGTGTTCACAGGAAAATAATCAAATAACATTTGTAATGTGAGTATTAAGAAAAATAAAATTTCCATAGTGATTAATTTTTATTTAACGCTTTGATTTTTAATGTTTTATGTGTGTTAATTGATGTAAATCAATTTGGGTTTTTTTATTAAATAAGTAAAAATTAAGTTGATATTTGCTTTTTGATGTGTTTTTTATATATAGCTGATTATTATTCTGAAATGTCAATTTTTGAATAACGACGCTGTGATACCGGCACCAGGGATACTTTGCGATAAAAGGGATTGAATATGGCAGAGAGCGTTCAGTATAACCTCAATTGTATTTGGCCACAGCGGGCCAAAAACCTCTATTGCATTGCAACCAGCGGAATAACGTTTATCAGACGTGGGTAAACGTTGGCAAAATCCCTGCAAACCTGGCGCTTTTCACGCTGTGTTTTTTGGTAGTTGCGCTTTTAATAAGAGTCACAAGCGTTGGCCGCCGGTATTCGTCTGGCTGCTGAACTGCCACCTGATCAACAAGGAGATAAATCATGGATGCGATTTTTTTAAAGCTCGACAATATCAAAGGCGAAAGCCAGGTTGAAGGCTTTGAAGATCAGATAGAGATCATGTCTTATAGCCACAATGTGGCAATGCAGGTAAATAACGATGTTAGCCTCACCGAGCGAACTTCCGGGCGCGCGCATGTTGGTGAAATGTCGCTCACCAAATTTGTCGACCTCGCCACGCCTGTGCTCAATGAGTACTGCTGTAGCGGGAGGCTAATTAGAACCGCGGTGCTGACGTTGTGCCGCAATGACGACGGCAAAATGCGGTCGCTTATCGTTTATACCCTGACAAACGTGCTGATATCACAACTCAGTGTTAGCGGTGGCGCCGGCGGTAAGCCGGTGGAAACGATGTCGCTGAACTTCACGAAAATCGAATGGCAAATCACTGCTGAGAAATCAGACGGCGCTCAACAGGAGTCCAGAACGTCAGTATGGGATCTGGCGATGGACCAGATAGGGAAATGATGATGACACCAACCATTCCGGTCGCGCTATTCGACAGGCTCTTGGTTGAGGGGATAAGCCCACATGAATTGGTACGACGCAAGTTAATGTGTTTATTCAACTCTTGCGCCGTGCCAGGTGGCGAGACATTACCGCCGCTGCTCACTCGGGGTATGCCGGAATGGCACGAGGTGAATGTGGGTGACAAACGGGTTCTCAACTGGTTTTGCCGTGAGCTTCGCGCTGCTATTTTACGTTATGAACCGAGCATCAACATGCTGAAAGTTAGTGTAAAAGATGCCCATCATCAGACGCTGGCGTTGTCTTTGGAAGCGATGTTACAGGATGAGTCTGAACCGTTAAGGCTGGAGATAGCCTACTCTAACGGTAGATGGCGCTAGTAATGCAGGAAGGAACGCCGGGCCGGGCGTTTAACATTATCCCAAAAGCAAAAAAACGCAGCGAGCGAACCTGATAATCAGGCAGACAGTCCTCCTTTCGGTATGGTTGATCTGCCTGCATCATTTTCAGGATGGTTAATAACGGACCATGACCGATTTAAGTTCGGTATAGTCATCAATAAACGCGCTGCCAAATTCACGACCAATGCCCGATCCTTTCATCCCTCCAAAGGGTACCGCGGGATCGAGGAAGGTATGCATATTGACCCACACCATGCCAGCATCAATATCTTCAGCGTAGCGTAATGCCTTAGATATATTTTCCGACCACACACTTGCAGCAAGGCCGAATGGCGAATCGTTGATATGCGAAAGGGCCTCTTTTTCATTCTGATAACCGATAAAGCTACAGACAGGGCCAAAGGTCTCCTCGTGCATCAGCGTACTGTTTTTACTACGCACTTTTACCGCTGTCGGCTGTAAAAAGTACCCTTCGCCGGGTAAAGTTTCACCGCCGTAAACAATAGTATCCCCTTCTTCCCGTGCGCGTTGAATCAGATGCAGCACTTTTTCAAGCTGAACCTGATTCGCCAGCGGGCCCATCACCGTTTTTTCATCTAAAGGCGAGCCGGGCACGATCTCCGATAACCGTTGCCTGAGGAGCGTCATGACCGTATCCAGTTTTTCCTGGGGCAGATAAAAACGCTCTGCGGCAGCACAAATCTGTCCTTGATTCAGATAACCGGCTTCAAGAATACCGTTGACCATGGCTTGTGCCGTGAGATCATTGAGAAACAGCGCCGCATTTTTCCCTCCCAGTTCGAGGGTAACGCGTTTTCCTGACGATGTTGCCGAACGCCGGACTTTCTCACCTGTCGCGACTGACCCGGTGAAACTCACTTTGGCGCAATCTGGATGCGCGATCAGCTGTTGCGCTATCTCACCGCCAGCACCGTTTACCACGTTAATTACGCCATCAGGGAAACCAGCCTCTTTAGCCAGTTCAGCGACTCGCAGCAGTGTCAGCGGGGTATATTCACTTGGTTTAATGACGATGGTGCAGCCACATACCAGCGCTGCGGCCAGCTTCCAGATAGCAATCATAATTGAGAAATTCCACGGCACAATACCGACGACCACCCCAATGGGTTGGCGTTGGGTAAACGCTGTGTATCTCTCTTCTCCCATTGATGGCAGGGAGACATTCAGCGTTTCACCGGTTATTTTTCCTGCCCAACCGGCAAAGTAACGCAGGAAGGCCACTGACTGATCGAGTTCAAGACCGCGCGACAGCATAATCGTTTTACCTGAACAGACGCTTTCCAGTTGAGCTAACTCTTCACGATGAGCGGCAAGAGTATCAGCCAGTTTCAGCAGTAATGCGCCGCGTTGTAACGTTGGCATTTTACGCCAGACATCAAACGCCCGTCTGGCGCTCTGCATGGCCTCTTCTGCCTGCGCAGGGGTTGCCGACACAACGTCGGCGATGATTTTGCCGGTGGCTGGGTTAGTGACCGAGAAGTTCGTGCCGTTTCCGGCCTGACGTTCACCTGCAATAAATTGTCCGTGTCGTTGGCGTAAAAAAGTCGTTACTTCGGCAAGTAATGTCACGTCGCTCATCAGAAGTGCCTGTAGGTCAGGAATGTACGTTTTTCCATCTCAACATACTTGCCTGGAACTGAATATCGTTCCAAAGAACGTCATTCTTCCGGACGATATTTTGTAAAACGTTACCGTGCTGTGATAGCGGTCTTAGTCAAGCGTGATGACAAGGTAACGCGATGAATACAAAAATCGATGCGTTGAATTACTACGGCGCGACGAAAAAATACCCGTTGCATTTTCCTGCTCTGCAAGACGATATTGATGCCGATGTGGTGATCATTGGCGGTGGCTTTTCAGGCATCAATACCGCGCTGGAACTGGCGGAGCAGGGGATCACTAATGTTGTCGTTCTGGAAGCCCGCCATCTTGGGTATGGCGGCACCGGGCGAAACGGCGGTCAGGTGATGGCCGGTATAGGTCACGACATCGAAGCCGTTAAAAAATATGTAGGCGCAGCGGGAATGGAGACGCTGTTTAAAATCTCGAACCTCGGCGCAGGTATTATTCGGGAGCGAATTCGTAAATACCATATTGATGCTGATTTTGTCCCCGGATATGGTTATCTGGCCTACAACCAGCGGCAGTTAAAAACGCTGCAACAATGGGAAAAAGAATTCAAAGCTGCTACGCCGGAAGATGATATTGAACTCTATACCGGTAAAGACGTGCAGCAGGTTATTGGTTCCGACGTCTACTGCGGTGTTCTCAAGCATATGGGGGGAGGGCATGTCCACTCGCTGAATTTATTGCTGGGCTCCGCTCAGGCTGCGAATTCGCTGGGGGTGAAGATATTCGAATATTCACCTGTGGTTGAGGTCAGTTACGGTAAAACTGTGCGGGTACGTACTGCGATGGGCAGCGTAAAAGCGGCCAAATTGCTGTGGGCCTGTGATAGTTTTCTCAATAATCTGGAACCAGAAATTTATAAGAAAACGCTGGTTACTTATTCTTATCAGGTCTCTACAGAACCTCTCTCCAGCGAGCTTGTTGAGCGGATCAGTCCCTTGCGCGGGGCTTTTAGTGATATCCGCCCGGTGATAAATTACTACCGTCTCACAAAAGAAAACCGTCTGCTGTTTGGCAGCGCCACAAGGTTTCTTGAATATACCCCGCACGATTTTGCTGCCTGGAACCGCACTCTGTTGACGGAGGTCTTTCCTTATTTGAAAGACGTTAAAATCGATTTTGCCTGGGGCGGACCGATGGCCTGTAGCGCGAATCTGTTTCCGCAGATTGGCACGCTTCGTGAGCACAATAATGTTTTTTATGTTCAGGGTTATTCCGGATTTGGCGTCACGCCTTCCCATATTGTATGCAAAATCCTGGCCGAAGGAATAAATGGCGGTTCCGAGCGGTATCGTCTGATGAGTAGCATTCCCCACGCGACAATTTATGGTCGCGACAGTCTACGTCTATTGCTGGTCAGTGCGGGAAAACTGATACATCAAACAGCCGGTTTCTGGAAAGGCCGGAATTAACCAGGAGAACATTAATGCACGCTTTTAAACTCAATCAACCTGTTCCTGAATTACAGCCAATCGGGAGTGTCAGCCTGTTGGGGGCGTTGCCAACAGAAGGCGATCCCCAGGTCGCCGTTGCGATGATTTACGGTAAACCTGAGGACGTATTTACCTGTGGACTGTTTTCATCGACCCGCGGCGGTTTCACTATGATTTATCCCTTTACCGAGCACGCAACCGTGCTGGAAGGGGAAGTGGAACTCACTGTTGCGGGTCAGGAACCGATACGTTTTTCACCAGGCGATAGTTGGTTTGTTGAACAGGGAACCGAAGTGGCATGGAAAGTTTTAACGCCCCGTTTTGTAAAACATTATCTGGCAAAAGTTGAAAGCCATAAGCAGGGTTGAATCCTTTAATTGTTCGTCAGTAGCGTTGGCATCACTGGGGAGAATAACGCGCTCCCCACTTGCTATTAGCGCATGCGGGGACGGCGTCACAACGTTATTTACCGTTATCCCTCTTCAGGACGATACCTGTTAGATACGGTGCCTGCCATAAATAAGCGTTATTCCGGAGCGGTAATTTATTGTTGTAATAATAGTGAAGAGGTTGACCATGTTTAAAAACAGACTTGCCAGCCATCTTGAACGTGGCGTTATTGGTTTCCCCACGACGCTTGCCAGCTCCGTCGGGCTGATTATGGCAAGCCCGGTGATCCTGACCGTGACCAGTGGTTTTGGCTCAGGGGGAGATACCTTTGCTCTTGCGGTATTACTGGCATTTATTATGATGCAAGCGCAGATTACCACCTTTGCCGAAGCGGCAACGCTTATTCCCACGACTGGCTCCGTCTACGACTATATTTCCTGCGGGATGGGGCGTTTTTTCGCTATCACCGGTGCGCTTTGCGCTTACCTGATCGTACACATTTTTGCCGGCACGGCAGAAACGATTCTCGCTGGCGTCATGGCGCTGGTGAACTTTGAGTCTGTTAGCGAACACGTGGCCATGCAGCACAATACCTGGATGGTTGGCGTCGGCATGGTAGTGGTTTTCGGGTTACTGAATGCCATTGGTGTTGAAGTATTTGGCAAGGTGGAAGTGTTTCTTACATTCGGTATGTGGACTACCCTGACCATCTTCGGTTTATGCGGGATCCTGTTATCCCCGGTCACTCATCATTCCGGGTGGTTTGGCGCACCGCTTGATGTCAGTAATCTTTCTGGTCTGTTTGGTTATATTGGCATGGCGATGTTTATGTTCGTCGGTTGTGAACTGGTCACGCCAATGGCGCCGGAAATTAAAAAAGCGCATCGTACGATTCCCAGAGCGATGGCGCTTGGCCTTTTAGCGGTGGCAGGTTGTATGTTCCTCTATGGCGCTGCGATTAACCGGCAAGTAAATAATGTGGTTGTCGATGCGGCAAACCATATCTTTTTACTGGATACGCCGATGGCTATTCCCGCCTTTGCCAATCGTGTCATGGGACATGTCGGGCAATACTGGCTGGGCGTGGGGTTGTTGTTAGCGGGATGTGCGACGATTAATACGCTAATGGCGGCAGTACCGCGTATTATATACGGCATGGCGCTGGACGGCGCTTTGCCGCGGTTTCTGACCTGGTTGCACCCCCGCTTTAAAACACCGGTCATCGCCATCGCATTCGGTGTTGCGATTCCCTGTTTACATGCCTGGTATCTGAACGGTGATATCGACCACATTGTTCCGCTGATCCTCGCTGCGGTCTGCGCCTGGGGAGTAGCTTATCTGCTGGTAACGTTATCGGTCGTTATCTTACGTATTCGGCGCCCCGATTTACCACGCGCTTACCGGGCCCCCTGGTTTCCCTTACCTCAGATTATTTCGAGCGTGGGTATTATTATCGCCATTATTAATATCGCGCCTCCAGGAATGAACAGTCGGGATGTACTTATACCATTCGGTATTATGCTTGGATTGACTGCCGCCTATGCCTTATTCTGGACATTATGTGTGCAACGGGTTAATCCTTTCCTCCCGCTTCCGGTAGAAGAGGTCGTGGAACGGGCGATGGGCAATTATGAAAAGCGAAGCAATGAAGAGATGACGCCAGATGTCCTCCGCCCCCTGGTTTAAGAACGCATTAATGAATATGGTGTTACGTGATTTGAGCGGCTGGCGTTGTGAAAAATTGACCGAACATAGCGCCGTGCTGCATCTGAATGCATTTACCCAGGTTATCTGCCATGTTCAGCAAAAACGGTTATTCATGGCCAGTATTCACAGTTGTGAATTCAGGGTGAAAGGCACAATCAATTATCCTTTGCAGGGCAAAATTCGCGCTCATCAGCCCGGATGGCTGAAACGTTATCCCGTCATTTTTACTGGCAGTAAAAGTACCGCCGGGCTGATTAGCTATCTTAATCGTTTCCCCAATTTACAACAGGCTCTGAGTGAACTGGATTATCGTCGGTTTACTCTGGTTTTACATCATAAGGAATGGTATTGCGGCATTGAGCTATGGGCTGCGAGCGAAGTGGTTTGTAAAATGCCGCCGCTGCGCCGTTATCTGCGGCTTGAGCGGCACCAGCGTGTTCTTCTGCTTAGTGTGATAAATATGATCAATCAGGCCATGAATCAATGGCTGCAACAGGATACCGACGCCAGATAATATGACATTTTATTGCGGCATCAGCTCAGAGGGTGGTATTAATTCAGGCATATATGACATATGGGGAAAAGACCCGCAATTGACGCGGGTTAAAAAGAACGCTTTCACATATTCAGTGAATGTTGTACCGAGGACATTCTGGTTCGGGAAACCAGTTCCGTGCGATTTATCACTTCTGTTTTAGCAAAAATATTACGTAAATGCGTTTTCACTGTTGAGAGGGAAATATTCAACTGACGGGCAATCAATTTGTTGCTGGCCCCTTCGCAGACCATTCCCACAATTTCACGCTCTTTTGCAGTCAATATTGACGTCAGATTGTTGTCTTCCTGAAGAGAATCATGAATTGCCAGTCCCAGTAATGGTTGTACTGCCTGGGCTCGCAAACGCTCTTCGCTGGAAAAAGGTATATCGCGCATTAATGAAATGCCCGCGATAATACGATGGCCCCGACGAATAAAGATCTCAATCATGTCGCACACATGATTAGGTAGCATAAATTCATGATAATAATGGCGATGACGAGCACAGATGCCGGGCGTCATCGTCGCTACGGTAATAACCTGTTGGCCGAATCGGGAAGGCGATAGCGGGTCTAATGGTTGAAAATGCTCCAGATATTGTTGGTGTGTGCTATTAGAAATATTATGTAAAACATAGGCTTCCGGCTTTAAATAAGCATTAACACGATAAAAAACCGCCGACGACAGAGGAATGAGTTGCGCAATGCTCTGTAAGCAATGGAGAGTGATCCCGTCATTATGGCCAGTAGTTGATAAGGCTGACATGTTATCTCCTTCCATCCGGATGAGCGCGCCGGGACGCAGTAAAATAGTGGTATGTTGAAACATACAATTTACATTCGATTAACACAATCATTCACATGTTAATAATGTGACGCGTGTTGCGATATTTTTTATAACAGATTGAAAATAAACGATTTTAATTTAAATCTTGTCTGGATTTTTTAAAAATAATTAAAAATTATTAATATAATTTTTTCTGTCGCGGTTGACTCATCTCCTGAAAATGCCGTGAGTTCTCGTCCTTCAGGACGATATTCTTTTGAGACGCCTGTTCTATGATTTTCTGTAATAGCGCAGGTTAACAGAGACTTAATTTCTGGCTCAGACAGGATTTGCTAAATAACATTTCAATAGCGTCATGCGCTATGCAGAAAACCGGCGTATCAATAGATACAGCCTGCTCTCGGCATTCTGCCCGCAGCGCCAGACGAACGCTATTGCGAAATGTGAGTCATGTCTCCGCATCAGAAATGATAATTACAGGACAGAATAATGTTGAATCTCAACACATTACGGCAACAACAAATCCCCGTAATGACGGAATATCGCGCGCAGATACCCTTTCATATATTGGCAAAACCCATAGGCCCTGCATGTAATCTGGCCTGCCGCTATTGTTATTACCCACAGGGCGAAACGCCCGTAGAAAAAATGAATGAATCAACGCTGGAGGTTTTTATTTGTCGCTATATTGCGGCGCAACCTGCCAGTGCGCGTGAAATTAATTTTGTCTGGCAAGGCGGTGAACCGCTTTTAGCCGGAATCGGTTTTTATAAAAAGGTAATAGCGCTTCAACAACGATATGCGCCTGACGGCGTGACGATCAGTAATAGTCTGCAAACGAATGCGACGTTGTTAAACGATGCCTGGTGCCGTCTGTTTCGCGACAATAATTTTACTATTGGCATCAGTCTTGAGGGCAGTGAAGACTTGCAAAATCATCATCGTCCGGGCAAACGCGGCGAGGCCAGCTATCCGGCGGTGTTGCGGGGAATCACATTGTTACAACACTATCGAGTCGATTTTAATGTACTGATTGTCGTGCATGATGACATGGCTCGCCATGCGGCAGCCATCTACGATCATGTTGTTAGCCTTGGCGCTCGTTATCTGCAATTTCAGCCACTGATGAACGAAGGCAACGCCCTACAGCAACGTTACCAATTGAGTGCGGATAACTGGGGACGTTTCATGATTGATATCTGGCGTCAATGGCGCAAACGCGGTGATATGGGACGGGTTTTTGTGATCAACATTGAACAGGCATGGGCACAATATTTTACGCATATCAGCGCCACCTGTGTCCATTCCGCCCGCTGCGGAACGAATCTGGTCATGGAGCCGGACGGCAAACTCTATGCCTGCGATCATCTGATTAATAGCCAGCATTACCTGGGACAGCTTGCTAATAATACGTTAGCGCCAGCCGTAGATTCCGCAACCCGGCTTCCCTTTGGTATCAAGAAAAGCCAGCGCCGGGAGTGTCAACGGTGTTCTGTGAAAATAGTCTGCCAGGGAGGCTGCCCCGCACATATCAACAGTGCCGGCTACAACCGACTTTGTAGCGGCTATTACTCTTTTTTCACGGAGATTCTGGCTCCGCTACGCGCCTGGCCCCGGAATCTGAATGGACTGAAGGCCTGGCGTGCTGACGTTATGGGCAGATTTTCGGGCTGATGGTCCCTCTTGCCGCATTTGCCTGCCGCTCTTGTACAACACCCGTAGTCTGAAATGGAGAATAAGCCGTGAAAAAAGAAGTAACACTTGCCACACTCAGTATTATCTTCTCCGGTACGGCACACAGTACGCAAAACGAACGTCCTGATATTATCGTGATTATCGCTGATGATATGGGATATTCTGATATCACTCCCTTCGGTGGGGAAATCCCAACGCCTAATTTGCAGGCGATGGCTGAGAACGGCGTGCGGATGAGTCAATATTACACGTCTCCCATGTCTGCTCCCGCCCGTGCGATGCTATTAACCGGGAACACCAGTCAGCAAGCGGGTATAGGCGGTATGTGGTGGTATGAAAATACCATAGGTAAGGAAGGCTATGAATTGCGCCTGGCTGATCGGGTGACGACCATGGCTGAACGCTTTAAAGATGCTGGTTACAATACGCTGATGGCGGGTAAATGGCATCTTGGTTTTACGCCAGGCTCGACGCCAAAAGATCGGGGCTTTCGTCATTCTTTCGCCTTGATGGGGGGAGGCGCCAGTCACTTTGATGATGCCGTGCCGCTGGGAACCGTGGAGATATTTCATACCTATTATACCCGTGACAATCAGCGCATTTCACTGCCCTCCAGTTTTTACTCCAGCGAAGCCTATGCCAGCCAGATTAATCGCTGGATCAGCGAGACGCCACGGGAACAACCTATCTTCGCGTGGTTGGCCTTTACTGCGCCACATGATCCTCTGCAGGCGCCGGATGAATGGATTAGTCGTTTTAAAAGTCAGTATGAACAGGGCTATGCAAACGTCTATCGTCAGCGTATTGCTCGTTTGAAGAAACTGGGTTTCCTGCGTGATGACATACCTCTGCCAGGACTGGAACTTGATAAAGAATGGCAGGCGATGACCCCGGAACAGCAGAAATATATGGCGAAGGTGATGCAGGTTTACGCTGCTATGATCGCCAATATGGATGCACAGATCGGCACCGTTATTGAGACGTTAAAAAAGACCGGGCGCGATAAAAACACGATTCTGGTCTTCTTAAGTGATAATGGTGTGAATCCGGCGGAGGGCTTTCACTATGAATCTGAACCGGATTTTTGGAAGCAATTCGATAATCGTTACGAAAATATTGGTCGTAAAAATTCATTTATCTCTTATGGCCCCCACTGGGCTGATGTCAGCAATGCGCCTTATGGTCGCTATCACAAAACGACCAGCGGTCAGGGGGGAATTAATACCAGTTTTATGATTTCCGGTCCTGGTATCATCCATCATGGCGCCATAGATAACGCCACGATGGCGGCGTATGATGTTGCGCCCACGCTCTATGAATTTGCAGGTATTGATGCCAGTAAATCATTATCTGAAAGACCGACACTGCCAATGATCGGCGTGAGTTTTAAACGCTATCTGACCGGTGAAAGTCTGCACGCGCCTCGCACACAATATGGTGTTGAACTCCATAATCAGGCGGCCTGGATAGATGGGGAATGGAAATTGCGTCGTCTTGTCACAGTATTCCCACAGGCGGGTAATGCGCCATGGGAATTATTCAACCTGCAACGTGCCCCCCTGGAAACGCATAATCTCGCAGCAAATTATGCGGATAAAGTGAAAATACTGAGCAGCGCATATGAGGCATTTGCAAAACAGACAATGGTGCTTTATGCCAAAGGCAAGCTTATCGATTATGTGGGTATCGACAGTAAAACCGGGCGTTATCTGGCTGTCGATCCACAGACATTGCAGCCAGTTCCTGCTCCGTTAGCGATTCCTTTAGACACAAAATCGGACCAATAATTATTGGTTACGTTTCAAATGATTATTCAACGCTCACATAACCGCATTCAGTCAGTGACTTTCAGGATGAAGTTTCTCAGCGTTGGCGATGTATCGCCGCGCCGGTATGCCAGAGCCAGCTTTGCGACGGGCATCTGGTCTGCAACGGGGCGGTATACTACTCCCTTGACATTAACCTGTCTCATTGAATCTGGAACCATCGACACGCCCATCTCTGCCGACACAAGGTTAATGACTGACGAAATTTGCGGCACGAGTTGACCAATTTTCGGTTCAAAGCCCGCTTTACCGCAGGCCTTGATCACTGCGTCATAAAGCGACAGGCCGATTTCACGTGGGAAGAGTAAAAAAAACTCATCTTTGAGAATCGAGAGTGCAATCTGTTTACACGCCGCAGCAGGATGCGTTTCTGCCAGCACAATAACCATTGGCTCTTCAGACAGTAACCTGAGCTGGAACCGTTCATTGCCTGTAAAACCGGGTCTCAGAAAGGCAACATCCAGCGATCCTTCATTCAATTCATCAGCCAGTTGGGTTGTATTTCCTTCCTCAAGCTGCAAACGAACGTCAGGATAAGCCCGCTTGAAAGTACGGATTGCGCTGGGCACCACACTGTTAAATGCCGCAGAGGCAGTAAAACCCACCCTTAACACGCCCGACTCCCCCCTGGCGACACGCTGCGCCGCCAGCACGGCTCTTGTCGCGGTAGCAGGCATCCCTTTAACAACATCATAAAATGCTTTTCCAGCCTCGGTTAATTCCGCGCCATGAGGCACTCTCCGGAATAGCTGCGCTCCCAGCTCTCTTTCCAGATCCTTAATCTGTTGGCTTAGCGGCGGCTGACCTATGCCTAATTTTGTCGCAGCCCGCGTGAAATGCCGCTCTTCAGCGACGGCGAGAAAATAGCGAATATGGCGCAGTTCCATCCTCATCTCCAAAAGCAATTAAGAATGGCACCATCATATATTGGAAGAATGAAACCAGCGAGCGCATAGTGAGGTTAACAGGAGGTGCTATATGCCCGATATTTCTCATACACCGACACGTAGCTGGCTTTTTACCCCAGCAATTCGACCAGAACGTTTCATAAAAGCAGTTGAAAGTGCGGCGGATATTTCTATTATCGATCTTGAAGATTCCGTCACCCCGAATGACAAGGCGCAGGCCCGGAAAATTGCGATGCAGTTCCTTTCATCCCGACCAAACTCATCGCTGAAAATAGCATTAAGAATTAATGGAATGAATACTCATGCTGGCATTGAAGACCTGCATATGTTACTGGAATGCCGTTTTTTTCCTGATTACATTATTCTTCCAAAAACAGAGTCAGCCGCGCACCTGCAAATCGTGGATAGTCTTATCATGATGGCTGGTTCTGATACTCGCCTTATTGGCATTATTGAGTCAGTTGTTGGGCTTAATGCCGTAGAGTCTATTGCGGACGCCACCCCCAGACTCTGCGGGTTGATGTTTGGCGCCGCAGATATGGCGGCTGACATTGGCGCCACACCCGCCTGGGAGCCTCTTGCGCTGGCGCGGGCCAGAATAGTGGCTGCCTGCGCTATGAAAGGGCTTCTTGCAATAGATGCTCCCTTCTTTGATATAGGCGATTTTTCAGGTCTGAAAGAGGAAACGCTGCAGGCGCTCAGTTTTGGTTTTTCTGCAAAATCGGCTATTCACCCCGCTCAGATTAGTGTAATCAACGCCGCATTTACTCCTACAACGGCAGAAATTAATCATGCTCGTGCAGTACTGACAGAGAATGCCAAAGGCGTCGGGATCGTTAGCGGCATGATGATAGATGCAGCCGTTGCCCGTCAGGCCCGGAGATTACTCGCCCGGGCAGGGATCTTTTCCTGATTTTATTAACAGAGGAATTGATTATGAACACGTTATTACCCGCTTATAAAACCATTAGCGAGGGGCGCTACCGAGAAATTTCGGGTCTTTACTGGGAGGATTTTCATCCCGGTGATGTTTTTGAACATCGTCCCGGTCGGACGGTTCTGGACGCCGATAATGTGTGGTTTACCCTGCTCACTCTCAATGTGCAGCCGGTCCATTTCGATGCGGCTTACGCCAGCAAAACGGAATGGAAAAAGTTACTGGTTGATTCAACGTTCACTCTGGCGCTTTTAACCGGTATGAGCGTGCGTACTGTCAGCGCCAAGGTCGTGGCCAATCTTGGCTGGGATAAGGTACAAGCCGTCCATCCGGTTTTCGCAGGGGATACACTTTATGCTGAAAGCACTGTACTCAGCAAACGCCTGTCAAATAGTCGCCCGGGACAAGGCATCGTTACCGTTCGGACATGTGGTATTAACCAGAATGGTGTAGAGGTCATGCGCTTCGAACGAACAATGTTAGTTTATTGCTGTGGATGTTCGCCTGAAGAAGACGCCGCTTATTGAGAAATCGCCCTGAGGTTTAGAGTCATGATGAATGTTAATGCAGTGTATGCCGAAAAATGCGTGACGCCTGACGAGGCGGTTACTTTAATTACCTCCGGCAGTCACCTCTCTATGGGAATGTTTGCAGCAGAGCCTCCAGCTTTGCTGAATGCGCTGGCAAAGCGAGCGAAAAGGGGAGAAATCAACGATCTGCGGGTTTACTGTTATGAAACAGCCAGCATTGCCGGGAACACTATTTTCCGTTATGAGCTAAGTGACTATATTCATCTCTACAGTATGTTTATTACCGGTATTGAACGGGCTTTAATACGTCAGGGGATTGAGAGTTCCGGGCGAAAAATAGTTAACTATGTACCTTCAAATTTTCATCAGGCGACGCGATTACTAGCTGATGATATTGGTATTGATACCTTTATTCACACCGTGTCCCCTATGGATAAGTATGGCTATTTTAATTTTGGAACTGGAAACGATTATTCCACCCGGATTGCGAGGACAGCTAAAAAGCTTATTGTCGAAGTTAACAAATATATGCCGCGCGTTCATGGAGAAGGTGCTGCAATCCATATTTCAGAAATTGACGCCATTGTTGAAAACCATGTCCCTTTAATTGAACTACCAATACGTACTGCCGTAGCCGAAGATATTGCTATCAGTCAGATTATCGCTTCTCTTGTGCCAGATGGCGCTTGTCTCCAGATGGGGGTCGGCGCATTACCGGAGCTCATCTGTAATGCGCTCAAGGAACATAATGATCTGGGAGTCCATACAGAGGCGCTGAATCCGGGGTTGGTAAGTTTGATTCAACAAGGCGTCGTTACCAATCAGCGTAAAAATATCGACCGGGGAATGTCTGTATTTACTTTTGCTATGGGACAAAAGGATATGTATGACTATCTCAACGACAACCCCTCTTTTTTTAGTCGGCCTGTCGATTATGTTAACGATCCGGGGATCATTGCGCAAAATGAGAATGTTGTCTCCATTAACGCTACCTTACAAATCGATCTCACTGGTGCCTGTAACTCTGAATATTTGCTTGGACACCAGTACAGCGCTTCAGGAGGGCAATTGGATTTTGTCAGAGGCGCATATGCATCTAAAGGAGGTCGTTCCATTATTACGACCCGCTCAACGGCCGCGAATGATACGATTTCTCGTATTGTTCCCCGCCTTGAGGGGCCTGTAACAACCCCACGAACGGATACGCACTGGATAGTCACTGAATTTGGCTCCGTAAACCTGAAGGGGCTCTCTTCAACCGAGCGTGCGCTCAGCATCATTGAATTGGCACATCCCAATTTTCGGCAGCAACTTAGAGTAGATGCAAAAAAAATGCATCTGATTTAAAAGTAGGTTAATGCTATTTTTTAATGTAGCATCCCTAAAATATAAACATCATGAGTCTATTCAAATGATAATTGACAGAATTGATCACCTTGTATTAACGGTATCTGATATATCAACCACAATAAGATTCTACGAAGAGGTACTTGGTTTTTCTGCGGTAACATTTAAACAAAACAGAAAAGCGTTAATATTTGGAGCGCAAAAAATTAACCTCCATCAGCAAGAAATGGAGTTCGAACCAAAAGCGAGTAGACCAACGCCGGGATCTGCCGATTTATGTTTTATTACATCGACACCGATAAATGATGTTGTGTCTGAGATCTTACAGGCAGGCATTCCCATTGTTGAAGGCCCGGTTGAGAGAACTGGAGCCACAGGCGAGATAATGTCTATCTACATCAGGGACCCTGATGGAAACTTAATTGAAATTTCGCAGTATGTTTAATGTTAAAACTTACTATTACTGCCTTTATTATGATCACGCATCCGTTTATATTGGTCTAATGGAGATCATATGGCAATAATTTCTGGAAAGAGTCTATGTTCAGACTTATTGACTTGAAGACATCGAGGTATTCATAAGAAAGCATAAAAAAGGAAAGGTGGTGCCCGGACTCGGAATCGAACCAAGGACACGGGGATTTTCAATCAGATCGCCGAAAAATTGCGGACTTTTTTAAAGCAAGGTCTCTTTTTTTCTGACTTTTCACATTTCTGCGCTGCCTGAAACTGTTCAGGTATACAGAATGCACAATCTACCCAGAGTTAACCCCGTAGACGTCGCAACAACTGCGGATGCTGCTTCTTTTTCTCCACTGGCAAACGAGTTTCCGCAGTCAAAAGTAGCGACACAAATCCTTTCTATTATCTCCACCAAGGGCGGCGAGGGAAAAAGCACCCAGGGTGCCTACCTTGCCGGTTTCACTGCCGATGCAGGTCTGAAAACCCTTCTGATTGATGGCGACTATTCCCAGCCGACTTCCTGCAGTATCTACCATCTGGATTACGAGGCCCCCTGCGGTCTGTATGAACTGCTGACACAGACGGTCGACCTCAACAGTCCTGATAAAATCATTTCCCGTACCTGTATTCCTAATCTGGATGTAATTGTATCCAATGATCCTGATGAAAGGCTCCCGGGCGAGATACTACACATTGCGGATGGCCGCATGCGTTTGCGCAATGTGTTGCAGCATCCGTTATTTCGCCTGTATGACGTCATCATTATTGATTCAAAAGGGGCTGCCGGAGTTATGACTGAGATTGTCGTTCTGGCCGCCGACAGTGTGGTTGGGGTGATAAAACCCATTCTGCCTGACGTTCGTGAATTTCTTCGCGGAACGGTCAGACTGGTGAACCGTCTGCTACCTCTCAGAATGTATGGCATCAAAATCCCTGATATTCATATTCTGATTAACCATTTTGAAAACACCGTTCTGGACCGCCAAACCCTGCATGAACTGACTAGTATAGTTGAGCAAAAGAAATATATCGGTTCTTCTGAAATAAAAATATCGATGCTAAATACCACGATTGAAAAGCTGGAAGTTTACAAGCGTGGTCACGCCACAGGTCAGCCCGTTCACCGGCTGGAGTACACAACTGACCGTAAGTCTCTGCCAGCGGCAGAGACGATTCACCATCTGGCCTGCGAACTGTTCCCGCAGTGGAAAACACAGTTTGATGATGTGCTACACCGAAGACCAGGTGTGAATGATTCTGCTGACGCTATTGTCGGAACTGATGCTGTGTATGCGGAGCCTGAGGGTTCGGAAGTCGTCTGTGTCGGATGTGGATATACCGATAATAACGCTTACGTGAATGAGTTTTTTGAACCCTGCCACTGGTTGAAGGTAAACCATGAAACCGGGCTGGGCGTATGTTCGTCATGCCCGTCCTTTCTGAATCATCCGCTGACTGATGATGCTGAGTGAGGAACGATATGATGAAAAAATTCATGTTAACTCAGGCATGTTCATTGGGCCGTGGTCTGCAAAGGCTGGCTTCTGTTCGTGATAACGACTTTGTTGGCTCCCTTTTGTCTGATTTGCCCCTGTTTATTGTTTATCCCCGAATACCCCGGTGTCTGCTGGATGCCTTCTTCGCCTGCCTCCGGGGAGTGAACGCGGAGGTGGTTAATGGGTGACATCAAAAAATCAGGGACGCGTGAGACGCGTCGTGATGTGCCGTATCACCCGGCTGCTGAAACTAGCGTCCTCGGCGGACTTATGCTGGACAACGACCGCTGGGATGAGATTGCTCCTCTCCTGAAATCGACTGATTTTTATCTTTCGGTCAATCAGGCAATTTTTCGTGAAACAGAACGTCTGGTCAGTGCCGGGATGCCCATTGACCTGATTACACTTTCGGAGTCACTGGAGCGAAGAGGCATGCTGGAGCGATGTGGCGGTTTTGCCTATCTGGCTGAACTGTCCAAAAATACGCCCAGTGCCGCCAATATCGTGGCCTACGCTGAAATAGTCCGCGAATGTAGCCGGGCCCGTAAACTGATGAGGCTGGGAAGCGGAATTTATCAGCAGGCCGCCCTACTGCAGCCGTCAGATGGTAAGGGTATTTCCACGCTTCGTCAGGTGACTGACGCGCTGGTTGAACAGAGTGAAAAAGAACTGTTTGAACTGGCGCAGCAGAATATCTCGCAGGCTTTCCTTAGCATCACCGCACAGGTATCAGACGTGCTGACCTGGCTGGAGTCTGTATCCGGAGGAACCGGCGTGACGGGGGTTCCCACGGGATTTGCGGAGCTGGATGCAAAAACCTGCGGCTGGCAGGACGGTGACCTGATACTTATCGGGGCTCGTCCGTCTATGGGGAAAACCGCCCAGGCGATTACACATGCGCTGGCTGCGCTGGAGGGGGGGCCGGCGGAGAAAACAGTCCAGTTCTACAGTATTGAAATGCCTGCTCAACAACTGATGTTGCGTCTGATTTCCATTCTGGCGAGGGTTCCACTCACCCGTCTGCGCAGCGGTAATCTGACCAGTTATGATCTCGAGCTTGTCTGTAGTGCGGCGGGAACGTTGTCGCAGTGGGAAAACCGCTTCCTTATAGATGACTCCACTTATCAGACTCCGGCAACACTGCGAACCTCTGTCCGGCGCAATGCCCGTAAATATGGTAAGCCTGCCCTGATTCTTGTGGACTACCTGCAACTGATGGTCTGTCCGGAGAAAAAGGAGAACCGTACTCAGGAAATCCAGGATATTTCCCGCTCTCTCAAGGCGCTGGCCAAAGAGATGACATGTCCAGTGATTGCGCTTTCCCAGTTAAACCGGTCACTTGAGCAGAGGGCTGACAAACGTCCCAACAACGGTGATCTCCGTGACTCCGGCTCCCTGGAGCAGGACGCTGACGTCATTCTCTTTCTGTATCGCGATGAAGTTTACCACGAGAACACACCAGAGCGGGGTGTGGCTGAACTCATTCTGGGCAAACAACGCCAGGGACCTTTAGGAACGGTGAAAGCCCGCTATGAAGGAGAGTACACCCGTTTTTCTGAATATTACCTGGGGTACGGAGCGACAACAACGTGAATCTGAAAAAAGAGCGAAACAGCGTCATCAGTCTGGTTCCGGTGGTTCTGCCTGGTAGACATATCGGTGGAGTAAGGGAGTTCATCTTCAATATCAGTTTCGCCAGATACGCAGTTCTGGCAGACCAGCGTGGGGAGATATTTTGTGGCTAAAGCTAAAGTGAACATGTTGAATCTTGGGGACGCCATGTTGCAGGGCGCTCGTGAGCCGCTGACGACATCATCAACGCCGATAATGCCGACCAGTGAAATGCCAATGATACTTACCCTGGATGAAGTGGCGCCTAACCCCGATAACCCTCGTACCACGCGTAATCCGAAGTACGATGAGATAAAAGATTCCATTCGTGCACGTGGACTGGATACGGTGCCAAAGGTCACCCGAAATCCGGAATTACCGGGCTCTCCCTATATTTTCAGTGACGGGGGGAATACCCGTTATGAAATTCTGCGGGAACTGTTTGCCGAAACTCAGGATGAACGTTTTTATCGTTTCCATGTACTGTTTAAGCCATGGCCGGGACGGCTGGAATGTCTCGTGGGGCATCTGGCTGAGAACGATGTCCGTGGGGATCTGACCTTTATTGATAAGGCGCTGGGGATTCGTAAAGCCCGCTCTATTCATGAAGAAACACTGGGAAGGTCGGTGACGTTGCGCGAATTGTCTGATTTGCTGCGAAAGCAGGGATATCCGATACACAATTCCCTGATCAGCCGTATGGAGCACACGGTGGAGTACCTCTATCCATATATGCCTGAACTACTGGCATCAGGGTTGGGATATCCTCAGGTGGTTCAACTGCTGTCGTTGCGTACTGCATGTGAGAAAGTCTGGAAACAATACAGCAATGAAAGTGTAGATATGATGGCATCTGTTTTTGGAGATGTCTGTCGGCAGTTTGACGATCCGGAACTGTATTCCCTGGACCTGTTTCGGGATGAATTGATCGGCAATATGATTCAGACGTTGCCCCATCCTTCACTGAACTATGACCGCTGGTTAATTGAGCTGGATCCAAAAACACAAAACCAGCTTGCATTGTTTGGTGCTCCGGAGCCAGTGCCTGAACATCTGATTCTGGCAGACCATCAAGCCTGGCAGACCGGGGATATACGGAATAAGGAAGCTGTTTCCCGGGAACAGACACTAATACGTGGGCAAGGTAACGACGATGGTGCTGAACTCCCAGGGCGGGACGGGGCTGTTTTATTGTCCTCAATTCTTCCCTCCGTCAGGAATGAAATCCACTCTGGTATGTCGGGGGGGCCGGATGTACCGTCGGGCAAGGTCATGCTGGGGGATGATGAAATGGATAATACGCCATTTTTATCTTCATATGCGTGCGGAGATACCACGACAACTGCAGCAACGGGAGGCGTTGTTAATGCATTCTCACAGGCCGCCGGTTCGGTGGTTGGTAGTGCTGCTGTTACCGGGGCTGGTATTGATTTGTTCACCGACAGTAATTTATTCGAATTTCGGGAAAATAACGATCTTAACCCTCCGACATCCACGATGCTGTCAGCCATTCCGCCTTCTTCTGTCGCATTCGCGAACACTGGTCTGGAGCCGGTCAGCGATATCTGGGCAATATCCGCTCTGCAGGATGATATCGAACATCTTCAGGATATGGCATACCGGTTGGTTTTCGAGACCGCGGAGGCAATAGGGTGCGAAGACAGTATCCAGGAGGATAATAGTCCGGACTCCGCCGGTTTCGCTGTTTCTCCCCACGGCAATGAGTTTGTTCTTTTTCTGGCAGGGTTGTCAGGCCAGTTACCTAATCAGCAGTTCAATATGTTTATGTTCTGCCTGAATTTCTTTGGCTCACAGTCCTCCGGCGATGTACCTGTGTTTGACGATATTCATGTTGTGAAAATCATGCGACTTATTCGGGTTATTCGTCGTTTGAGGGAGCAGCAGCGCCAGGCGACCACGGGTAGAGAAGAGGCTGGACTGCAATGAGTGTGGATATTGATGATGCGATGGCGCAGTGGGATGCCATTTTGCATACCGACTTGCATATGGCTGAGATTCGTCATGCGCTGAAGGCGGGGGCGCCTGTATCGCGCCAGCACTGGCGTGAAGTACGGGATAAAAAGGGATGAGCGGGCTTTTATTTATCATCAGGCGCATGGTGAAGTCTGCAGACCGCAGAGGAGAGCTGGCTGACGTTACATCTGTACTATGCCGGACTTATTGCCTGATAAAAGCACAAACGGTGGATGAAGGTGTCCCTGCGGCTGAGCGGGAGTATACCTGTGCACGGAGCTTCTGCAATGTACGGATTGTCCCGGCCTGGTTCAGCGCACTGACTGCTGTAGTGTGTCAGGCTGTCGGTTGCCGGTGGTATTTCGGTCGTCTGCCGGGACTGAAGTTTCGTCGCAGCGTGACATTCTGTGGTATCGGCGAACGGCCTGAAGTGGCCGGGAGTCTGTTAGCCCTGCTGTACAGCCAAATGGAGCGGGACATGGAAACATGGCAAAAGGTCTGTTGCAGGGAACGTCTGAAAACGGTTCAGACCCGTACAAGGGAGGATAAATGGCGCATCAGCTGGACTGCTGATCTCTGGTCCGCCCTGTCTGAACAAGACACTTTACCTGGTAAACAAAAAATATCTGACATCCGGTAGGACCGTTATCAGCCTCAGTGCGCATTCTGCAGGCGGGTTCCCGGACTGTCCGGTGGCGTTACTCAAGAACATGGTGGTCTGCTTTCGGGAGAATTCTCGTAAGTGACCAGCAATATGTGCATGTAAAGGAGGAGCAATGAGTTATTCACTGTCACAGTCCACCAATCAGTTGCTGCTCACCCTGGTGATGGAGCTGAAATCCGGGAATCTTCGGCGCTGCGAAGCGCTGGGGCTCACCGCTGAAGAAATGCGTATGCTGCGGGAATTGTCGGCGGATGACCTGTTGTATTTGTCTGAAAGCCGGGTGAGTCTGCTGGATTTGCGTATTCATCATGAAAATCTGGGGCTAATGCTGACCCAGGCGAGGCGGGAGCAGAAGCGGATGGAGCGGATTGACCGGGCACTGGCGTTGGGAGCCTCCATTGAGATGATGCAACGGTACTTTGGCCTGGACTCGTCAGAGGTCTCGGGGCGACGTCGGCTGGGGGGGATTCGTACGCGCAAGGGCCGCAGCAGTGCTGCGGATGCTGAACTGGAGTCGGTGCTTTGGTCACAGTGGCAGAAATCCGGGGCTGGAACCCCGGATAGCGCGGAGTCACTGGATGTGATGATGCTGATGGCGGAAACCCACGGTGTAAACCTGACCACGATATGGACGCTGGTGAAAGCCTGGTGTGCCGCTGAAAAACGGGAGGTTACATGAAGAGTAATGACGAAGATGTGTCGTTTCGTTACTGGCGGACTGATCCGCGCAGGGTGGGGCCGGCTGCAGTCAGAAAAGCCCGTCACCTTTTGTCGCAATATCGTAGGGGGAAAAAGGTTTACAGCGAAGTGGGATGTAGCGGCTATCTGAAGATCGATGTGGGTATCCGCTGGCGACTGTTGAGTAAAAATCGGGGTGATGACTGGCTATTTATGTCCCATCAGTCTTATGACCGCGAGTTGAAGAGATGATGTGTACGGCAACTGGTAGGGTGGATGTTCTGTTGGTAGCGCTGTGACATTTTCAGAGGACATCCACTGCTGTTATATCAGTACCTGTCACTCTCTCCGACGGTTTGCCGGGAACCGGGATGCCGGCGGAAAGAGTCTGCGGGGGCGGGGCGGTAAAGAGTCCCGCAGACGGTGGTTTTAGAGCCGTAACATAAATAACAATGAGAAGAACGATGCAAACGGAATCTCAGGCCAGGTTGCAGGCAGACCCAGCGGGGGTCGGTCACCGTTTACCTGCAGATGACATTATTGACTACACGCTGTCGAAGATGCAGTCGCGGCTTTACGGCACCGCCAGCCAGTCGGGTCAGGAGCGTAACGGGCTGCTGTTCACAGGTAACATTCACGACGCGTATCCCCGGGCGCTGATACTGGATATGCGGCTTTCCCCTCTGGATAAAATGTGCTGGATAATGATAAGGCAGTATGCCCTTCAGAACGATGGTGCCATTTTCCCTTCCTATGATGAACTTCAGAAATTACTTTCTTCCCCCGGTTCAGGACTGGCCTCCCGGGATACGGTGAGTCGGGCGCTGACAATGCTGCGTCTGACGGGCTGGCTGAGTCTGTGTAAGCGGGTACGCGATACGGGAGGACGTGTCCGGGGGAATATTTATGCCCAGCATGATGAACCGCTGAGCGCGAAGGACGCGGAGGTATTTGACCCCGGCTGGTTGGAAATGCTGGGTAAGGCTTGCCGGCACAAATATCGTGAGGTCAGTGAAACCGCCTGGCGGGTTCTGGAGGGGATACTGGATGACCCGATGATGCGGCACCGGCATTCGCGTCTGATGGAAATAGCGGAGCGGCTGACCCGTCCGTCGACGGCCCGTGATGTTGCCCGTATTCAGCAGAGTCCGGCAAACGGACTGAATCATGGTGAAGCGAAAAATGCGCAAAAATCACTGAATCCGGATAAAAGACTCAGTAGTGAAAGTGGGGATGAAACACCGGGTCCGGATAACAGACCCAGTAATAAATCAGACACTTATGACAGAGTCCGTCAAGCGGACTGCAATAACGTACGTTCTTTTACACAGGAAGTGATTAAAAAAACGTACGTGGACTCCGCGGGTTCGACAACGCCATCTGGTGGGGCTATCCCGGATGGGTTTGTCTGGCCTGATGGTCTGCAGAGTCTTTTGCCAGTAAACGAGCAGGCGATGCTGGCGGGACAGTTGAACCACCTGTATCAGAAAAATGCTGAGCTGGCTGAGAGCGTTGCTCTAACGGTGGTCTGCGGTGTCCGGGAGAGGAAGATCTATAACCCGGTAGCTTATCTGCTGACCCTTTTACGTCAGGCGCGTGAAGGCCGGTTCCGTCTGTCTGAGGGGGGCATGAAATCCGCTACTGCGCCGCCATCCCCCCCATCAATGGCCGTTCCCAGCCCGGCACAGAGTATGGGCTTGAATGATCAGCAGGGAGGAGCCCCGGCAGAAGTGTTTGTGCCGGCACCGAAAGAAGTGCTGGCGGCGAAACTGGCTGAGGTCCGAGCTGCGTTGCAGATTAATCGGCGCTGAATGAAACAGAATATTTCAGATGAAACATTATTGAAAATGATTGGTTAAAAAATGTACTTGCTGAGACTCTCAGCAAGTACAAAAAATAACCAAATCTTCAGGCGTGATATTTGTCTACAATACCTTATTTATATTAGCTTAATGTTTGTACGAAGCGGACAGGATTGAGAGACATGACGTCTGTGCGAGGAGCGGACATTTTCATAATTTGTTCCTATGGCTAAATTTAGCGCGCCACTACAACCTGTACTTTAAATTTGTTCGGTCTATGCATAAACAATCGATTTTTGCAGTAAAGGTTAGGACAGCTCTTCCCGCTTAACCAATGGAACGTTGTAATCAGGTCGAATACTCTTTGAACCCGGCATAGCTCGCATCTCTTGCGGAAAGTGCCAGATATTGAAATCTTTATTCGGGAATGTATCGTAATGAAACACATCCCAGCCAAGCAGAGCAGCCATACGTTCAAAGGCAAGCTCTTTAGCCACTGATAGTTCCAGTCGAGGATTTAGGTACTTCAAGTATCCAGAGTTCACAGCTCCGGTCAGGATATCTACAACCTGCAATCCTAGATGATGTTTAGAATCTTGCATCGTGACAGACTTAACCAGCTTCTTCATCCCAGCCCTGGCCAGCATGTGGTTAGCAATAATGCCCGTCACTTCATCGTTCTTTTTGTACTTATCAATCTTCTGGTCGATGATAACCTCAACGTCACTCTTAATCTGCTTAGCAACGTTCTTAACGAGCATTGTGTACGTCTGGTAAAAAGCCAGCTCCCTGTTCGTCTGCCAGTTGTTGTAAATGCTCTTAACTACAACAATCGAGTGGAAGCAGCACGAGTTCTTGAGCACCATAGCCAGCAGCTCAATGCAGATGTTTGCCTGCCCTGCACTGTTCTTAATCTTTGACCACTTCAACTCACCGACAATTCCGTACTTATCTTTTAACTTCTGGACGCGCTCATTGAAGATGTGCAATGTGTCCTTACGTACACACAGTAAACCAATGCCATAACAGCGGTCACTCCCTGTCGTACCACTCTCATCACCAAAAGCCACGTATTCCATACAAATACCCACTTAAAATTGAATGGTTATTTTATGCTCAACCCAAGCGGCAGACAATGTTTGTAGGTCTACTCAATAGCCTTTAGGTACCTAGTGTATCCATATGTTCGCACAATGTACTCATGACACTTTACGGGCAGGCACGAAGATCTTCTATGAGCGAAGAGCAGACCTTTTACGTAAAATGGAAAAGTCAGATGAAGGCATCTTGAGTCACCCGATCAAATCAACCGGTATATGACTTAAGATCAGATGGTTTTCAGCTTAAACAGCCGATATATCGCAACCTGGCCTGAAGCGGTTACGTTCACCTCACGGTATCCCTGTGTACGCGTTACCCATTCTTTTTGCAGGAAAAATGTAAACAGGGCTGAGCCAGCGTCACCGCCGAGATGGAAACGTCTTTCACTCCAGTCCAGACAGCCGCAACAGGGCCTGCGTCGTGTGCGAGAGTTAAGCAAAACGCCCATTTTCTCAAAATGCATTTTGCCGGCTGATGTCAGTTCCGAGCCATCTGCTTTAAGCCATTTTTCCTGCAGCATAAATTCATAAATATTGACAGCAAGCTCGCCTGCCAGATGGTCATAGCAGGTGCGAGCGTAACGCAGATAGACCGGCGTACTGGAAACGGGGGGCTTGGAAGTACCCATGGAAACTCCCATCAGGTTTTCCAGCAGTCCGGCGATATGATGTCCCGCAAGGCTGTAATAGCGATGACGCCCCTGTATCAGGCAAATGACCAGACCGTTGCTGAGAAGTCGGTTCAGATGCCCGCTGGTTGTCGAGGCTGCTATGCCAGCTACTACGCTAAGTTCGGTAGCTGTCCATGCGCGCCCGTCCATCAGGGCGCACAGAATACTTACCCTTGACGGGTCAGACAGCGCAGAAGCCACCATTGCCATTGATGTTTCAAGGGCATCATCTGGCTCACTGTCGCGCTTTGTTTTAACAAGGTTCATTCAGAAGGTATTGCCCATTTTCGGGTTACTTCGGCTGCCCGGGCATCATCATCTGTAATGAGAATGAGCTGGTTACTGTGATCGCTGTACTGTACCAGAATATTGATGCCGTTCTGGGCAATTGTGTCAGCTATTTCTCCCAGCTCTCCGGGCCGTTCCTGAGGTAATTTTCTTATCAGGGGACGACACACGTTGCAGACTTCAAAACCGGCTTCAGTCAACACCTTGCGTGCTTTATGGCCGTCTTCAACCAGGAAATGTGCATGCCCGCCTTCAGGTCCTGTAAATACGCCACCGCCTTCAAGTCCCACTCCGTTTTCACCCAGTACACTACCCAGTAAACCAAGTGAGCCTGGGCTATTTTTGAGAATAACATGAATATCATACATGCTGATTTGTTCCCTTATCAGAAGAGTAATCACGGAATACGCTGGCTACCCGTATTCTGTAGAATGAAAAAATCGACTGCTTACCTTCTTTCTGAGCGGCCTGATGCATTACATTTCGCTTCCATCCGGCTACAGACTCCTCATCTTCCCACCATGACAAAGAAAGAATCTTTCCGGGCGTAGTCAGGCTCTGGAACCGCTCAATTGAAATAAAGCCGGGCGTGTCGGATAAGAGAGGCTTCAACTCCGAAGCGAGCTGAAGATATCTTTCCTGAGCCTCTGGCAGGGCATCTGCCTCAAAAAGTACTGCAATCATGGTCCGCTCCGTTGCTAATTTACGGACAGTTTAATAATGACGAAGGCATGTTGCTTCGGTCGGCACCGAAGTATGCTTGTGCGTTAACGAAGCCATCAACATGGATAAGCGGTGAACAGCAAACTCATAAGTTAAAAGGCGGGACAACACAGAAGTGTGGATTCACACGCAACGTCTGCTCCTGACACAGACCTGCCTGTCGGATTAGGTTTGGCGATGTACAATAAGATATGTCAGGGCAAATCTGATCTAATGTACTTTATTTATTGTGTTGACACTAACTATCAGCAAGCACGAAAAGTTAACTGCTCGTACTACCAAAGAGTACCTGCAGGTGCCTGTAACACCTATCTCTTTCAGGGGCTTAACGACCCCTATTTTTGACTGAATGATTTCTTCATATAGATTGGGCTGGATCGCTATTATGCTTCTTTTGTCCGATATCATTACTCTTATGATAAACGTTAACTGAGAGCCGTATTGACGCTTATTTCGATGAAAGTTCCACGGCAACAGTTCATTGACTCGCCTGGCGGGCTACTCCGGTTGCACGGACAGAACATCACACAGGTAAGCCCCGGGGTTATCGCGTTTAGGGAATATTATTTTTAATCTAGCGACCATGTTTTTCCCGCCATTCCGTATAGGCCTCGTCTCCGGCGAAGATCCCAAACCTTCCAGCCTGAATGATTTTCCTTTCTTGACGAAGAAACAGTGTGGCAGCGTAATAGCTCTCCCGATCCATATTCAAATCAGATAGCATGGTGGACAGTTTGACGGGTTGCATGATACGAATATATTTAAGAATGCGCTTCTCAAGTGACCGTTCCATAAATACTCCTGAGTAATTATCTCCGCTTTCACGATAACATATCGTTAAACAAAAACTGTACTTTTGGTTTGTAGTACCAAAACATTTTTAAGTGTAAATATCATTATGTACTTACAGATGTGTCATCTTTACATCCTGTGCTTTTGTCAGAGAAAAAAGCGCAGGAATACTTTTGGAACATTAATCACGACCTTTCCCCGCACATTATTGTTGGCTGGTGGACAGTCGCGCACAATTTTAAAGGAGAAAATCCTTCTTTATTCTTCTGGTCAAAATTTAGGCCTTCGTTTGCGATCACTTATTGAATCTGTCATAAGTGATCGGTGATGTCTGAATACACGGCGCAGCGTGTTCCAAGTGATCTTTCACGTTGTCGGGCGTCACACCTATCGTTTCATCTAATAATATCAATACATTTTTCTGGCTTGACCTGCATCTGCTGCATATGAAATAAGACCTATGCATATGAGTTTCTTTGCTGTTGATTTTATTATGTAGGGTTGAGATCTGACACCCTTCTTTTTTGGACGGAACCATGAGTAAATTTGCTCTTCTGCTGCTCGGGATTGGTGTGATCTTCGCGCTTATTATTATTCTGCTGGCCGTTATTGATGAGTATCTAAACGGCCATGACAGTTGATCACAGATATGCATCCTACCCAATGTTTCACTACCATTTTCAATCGACTAACTACTGCTCTTCTTTTTTTGTTGACATCCACACTCTGCAAGCACGAAAAAGATAGTCAGCGCCTAATTTACCCCACTATAGAGTACCATCAGGTGCCATATGTTGTTCCAGTAACCACCTTCAGGGGTCTGTCGACCCCTCTTTTTTCGAGGGAATTATGACTTCAATTGCTCTTATACTGTTCGGGTTTATTGTTGTCTATGCGGTTGTTATTGTTGTGGCGGTTTTAGCCGATAACTTTTTCCGTAAGAACGGATAGTTACCTCTTACGGTTGTAAGAGCAAAGCCCACACAAAAATTAATAACCAACAATAATTATATGGACGTCAGGCAGTACTAAAAGCCGAGCCTGTATTGTCTGGCCGTTATACTGCACTATCAGGTACTCTCTTTAAGCAGCGATAGTCCTTTATAATTAAAAAACTTGTACGTATTCTTGAATATGACCAGTTGAGCGGTTTTTCATAGTATTTTGTGCTATTGCATTCTTGAGCTTATATCTACAGATTTTTGACTGAACTCGCATACTATTTCTTTCATGGAGTACTCGTGCTATCTTCTGTTTTTATGCTATTTTTTTTCTTCAATTTCTGTCTGTGATGAATTTTATGTTGTCTATTTTTACCTAAACCACGACTGGCTGAAAATATTGTGAAAGTTTTGGCTATCTGCATTGTTGATACACTCATAACTACAATTTTATTTTCCTCAGATGGTAGCACAGCCTTTATTTGTGCCACGAATCACCATATGGTAGATCAACGCTGGAACAGGGAAATAGGAAAACGTTCCTTTATAATCAATATATTATCCGACCAAACAACCGAACATCCAATACATAACTGTTCGATTCCAGCGTGGCACTGTGGCAAAGGCGGTTAAGGTTGTTATAAATATCCATAATCACTTCACGAGACGACTACACCAAACCACGGCGAGGGGCACCATCTCAATGTCGGTGGTGATACATTCAGCACGGTGTTACTGAAGCCATGCGCTGCCCGTTTCTCTCCAGGTTTAACAATGGGCCTCAGTCGCAGCAAGACCAGCGGAGCTATACGGGGTATTTGATACGCTGGACTGGGCTCGCGCCAGTGGCCGGGCGATTATGAGTTGTACGCTCTGGAGGACATTATGGTTTGTTATCTTTTTTCTCAGGAATGAGAAATGAATTGATTGTTGAGAGTGAGATGGAGTTTCAGTGATTCTTGCTTACCTCTTTTATATGACAGGAAATCACTGTTATGAGCGAACATGAAAGGAAAGAACCGTCTGTAGATAAAGAGCAGTACATCACTGAAAGTCCACGCAATGAGGTGGGTGTATTGCATTCGGAAATGAATATCGAACTGCATACCAGATATGCAATCCTCCTTTGGGAAGGACAGAGTATCGAGAAGAATGAAAAAGGCCGGAGTGTCCGACACCGGCGCATCATTGGTATGCCCTTCTTTCTGCATCTCGTCGGCGTGATTAACCGGGATTCTTACCGGGATAATCCTTTTGCTGATCAGACCATGTTCTTACTCGAAGAGGAATTCCGGCGTGGTATGGAGGCAATTAACGGGTTGATCAAGAAACTTGACAGTATTCTGCATGATATTCCGGCCCGAATTTCATTAACAGAAGTTCTGTCGGTATCGCCCGTTAATATTTCAGTGTTCAGCCGAACCCCTGTAGGTTATCGCTGTGTCTGGCTTCTGATCGGTTTTGACCAGTTGGCTCTTAAAGCTTTTCAGGCCTGTCACTATGGCCTTATTTCACGTTCCCAGCGTGATGATTTTCTCAACCAGGGATCTCGTTTTATTCGCAGAGCTTATGGGCGCGCACTCAGCTATCGTTCTTTCCCTGTCACTCGCCGTGATGTTTATGAAAAAACGGTGGGCAGCCTGGATGCGGTGGAACACTTTGGTGACATTGATCCGGCGATAATGCTGGGGGAAAAACGTTCAGCATTCTCACCTCCGGTTAACCGACGCAGTATTGATGCGCTGAAAAAGGGGCATTTTGCAGATGAGGATCCGCCTGAAAGACGTATTGTCGCTGCAGCAGATAATAATGATTCTTCTGAATCCGGGGATGTACCGGCACTGATGCTGGCGCAGGCAGAAGAAGCCATAGCCCCAGATAACCCGGCAAATGAACTGACGGCTAATACAGTTATTGATATGGATGATTTATCCACGTTGTTGCCTCCGTCTCCGGAGCCGGAGTAAACCACGGTATGCGTCTTTTTCTGTGTGAGAAACCGTCTCAGGCAAGGGATATTGCGAAGGTCATTGGTGCCGGTCAGCGTGGTGACGGTTTTCTTTCCGGCCCGGGCGTTATTGTGGCCTGGGCCAGGGGACATCTGCTTGAGCAGGCAGATCCTGAAGCCTACGGCGAGCAGTACGGCAACCCCTGGCGGCTGGATGTGCTTCCCTTCGTGCCGCAGCAATGGAAGCTGGAGGTGAAAAAAGACGGCAGGGCACAGTTTTCGGTGATTAACCGTCTCCTGAAACAGGTGGATGAGGTGGTGATAGCCACTGACGCCGACAGGGAGGGAGAGGTGATTGCACGTGAGTTGCTGGAATACTGCCGTTTTCAGGGCCTGGTGTTCCGGTTATGGCTGTCTGCACTGGATGATGTCAGTATCCGCAATGCGCTGGCAAACATATGGCCGTCTGAGAAAACAGAAGCCCTGTACCGTGCCGGTGTTGGCCGTGGCCGGGCCGACTGGGTAACAGGGATGAATCTGACGCGTCTTTACACCCTGAAGGCCAGGGAAGCAGGTATCAGCGGGGTTATGTCTGTTGGCCGGGTCCAGACGCCCACACTTGCAATTGTTGTCCGGCGCGACCTTGAAATTGAGAATTTTATCCCGAAGCCATACTCTGACGTTATAGTCACTCTCATTTCTGGCAATATTGCTTTTCCGGTTAAATGGGTGGCGGCGGCACAGTACTGTGATGAAGAGGGGCGCTGTATTCAGGCCGGGATTGCCGCGCAGGTTGTGGAACTGTGCCGCCAGATAGCGTCGGCGACGGTCATTGACTGCCAGACGAAGCGGCAGAAGAAGTCCGCGCCTCTTGCGTTCAGTCTGGGTTCTCTGCAGCAGGCCTGCGCGGAAAAATTTTGTATGCCGGCACAGAAAGTACTGGATATAGCCCAGAGTCTCTATGAAACCCATAAACTGACCACTTATCCACGAACGGACTGCGGTTATCTGCCGGTATCGATGCGGGATGAAATTCGTGCGGTACTCGCCGCACTCATGCAGTCGGACCCGTTACTGAAGTCACATCCTGCGCTGGCGCAGCTGGACATCAGTCTGGTCTCCCGTATATGGAATGATAAAAAAATCACGGCTCACCATGGCATCATTCCGACGAAACAGGCGGGAAATCTGAGTCGGCTCAGTACCGATGAGCGGAATGTGTATCAGCTTATACGACAACACTATCTGGCCCAGTTTCTGCCGCAGATGGAAGTGGATGCGACGGAAGCGACATTTAACACAGGCGGGCAGTTGTTCCGTACGACCGGCAATGTGGTTGTGATGGCGGGATGGAAAGCGCTCTTTACTGAGACTTCCCGGACGGCGCAAATACCGGCCGACGGGAACGATGATAAAGAGGCCGTCTCACGGCTGCCGCCCCTTCAGGCCGGGCAAACCTGCCGGGTACAGGGGGCGGAGGAGAAACGTCTGCAGACAAAACCTCCTGTACCGTATAACGACGGAACCCTGATAGCGGCGATGACGAATGCCGCGTCGTTTGTTACGGATGCGGCCCTGAAAAAAGTGCTCAAAGAGAATGCGGGGATAGGGACTGAAGCGACCCGGGCAGGGATAATCGATACGCTGGTTAAACGCGGATTTCTGGTGAGGGAGAAAAAGGCACTGCATTCAACACCGACAGGGCGTGACCTGATAAGTGCCCTGCCATCCGCTTTAACCAGCCCGGGTCTGACTGCGCTGTGGGAGCAGTTACTGGATGAGGTTGCGGCAGGGCGGGTGAGTCTTGAGGATTTTATGGCGAAACAGAATGCATGGGTGGTGCAACTGGTCTGTCAGGGGAAATCGCAGCCGCTGGCAATGCAGTCTCCACCGGGGCCTCCCTGCCCGGAATGCGGTGGTCGAACGGTGCAGCGGCAGGGAAAGAATGGTGTATTTTTTGGTTGTGTGAACTACCCGTCTTGCAGGGGGATCTCTGGAAACGGTGGCCTGATAGTGAAAATACCAAAGGGCTTGAAAGTGAATCTACGATAACAGATTGTTTTTTACTTATGGGTCTGTCAGCATGTCCTTGGTACTCTGAAGGTGCCGCACCCCATGGCTGTAGGGCGTGTATGGCTTGTGCATTAGTTATACTCGTGACAGTCCGGCAGATCATCTTCTGAACAGGGTGGATCTGTGGCACAAAAACGTGTGAAACATTGTGCCGGGCTCAGGCTTCACGTTGCATTTTACTATAGAGCATGGTGCACTCTGCGATGGCGGTTTCCCGGAAGGGGCCGCCATTTTTGTTTTATTCCCGGCTGGTTTTTTTACTTTTTTTTGAACTTTATTTTCCGACTGTCCCTTCCTTGACTTCCCGTCAGCGTGTTTTAAAAATGAACAGGTTAACTCGTTGTCCATGAGACAACAGCCAATGCTTCGTGTGCGAGAGTACACAGTGATCTGAGAGAAGCGCCTTAGGGTGATCACAAGCCAAAGTCATTTCGGGTCTGAGACTGACGCCTTCGGGTGACCCAAGCCAATGCTACCGAAGCCTGAGAGGTGGCGTCTTTGGACGGTACGTCTGTTGACCCCTGGAAACAGACGTTGCGGCAGAAGTTTCTGTTGTGACGGGGGCGTATTAAGACTTTGACAGTCAGTGATGAATATTACTGGCCCCTGTGGGAAAACACTTCCTGACAGGGATGAATGTTTTCTCAACCATCTTTTATATACCTGGAGAAAACATCATGTCCGGAAATACTGACAAAAAAGAAGTGAACTACTTCAATCTAAATATTAACGGTCTGGGATATATCGGCAACGTTCGTAAAGTCGAGAACGGTAACAGTGCTTTTACCTGTTGCACTCTGAACGCTCTGTGTGGACCGACCGATAAAGCTGACTATGTGCGCTTTGATGTCACTGTTGCAGGTAAAGACGCAACGAGTCTGATTAACCGTTGCCAGAAAGCCTGTGATGAAGACAAGAAAGTGATGATTGCTTTTGTGCTCAGCGGTGTTAAACCGGATATTTTCACCCTTTCGAAAGGTGAACATGCCGGAGAAAACCGGGTCAGTCTCAAAACACGCCTTATCCGGGTGGACTGGATTAAAGTTGACGGCGAGATTGTCTATAAAGCAGAAAAAGCAGGTTCTACCCCTCCGGCACAGAATCAGACTCCGCAGAAGCAGTACGTGGAAGACTCATTCTGAGACCAGTTAATTTTAACTTAACTCCCCCTGGCGGTAACACACTTTCCGTCTGGAGGGTGTGTTTCGTTCATCAACTGATTAAGGAACACAATATGTTAAATTCAACGAAATTATCCACCGGTATACTGGCTGCAGAATATGCCGGTTTGTCTCTGCCTTTAAAGGTCCTTAGCAGCCGTTTTGGTTTCTATATCGGTACGGAAAACGAAATGGGGCCGGTATCCCGCGAATCCGTGGAGTATTTCACCACTGCTGAACTGGCTGAACGTGCACTCGAGCAGGGTTCATGGTCACAGCGTGAACGGCTTTAAGGAGAAATTATCATGGCTTCAAGAGGACTTAATAAGGTACAGCTCATCGGGCATCTGGGGCAGGATCCGGAAGTTCGGTATCTTCCTAATGGTAAAGCGGTAGTGAATTTGTCACTGGCGACATCAGATACCTGGAAAGACAAACAGACGGGTGAGCCGAAAGAACGCACTGAATGGCATCGAGTGGTACTTTACGAAAAATTGGCCGATGTTGCCGGTGAATATCTGCGTAAGGGGGCCCAGGTGTATATTGAGGGCGAACTGCGAACCCGGAAATGGACTGACCAGAATGGTCAGGAACGTTATACCACAGAAGTTGTGGTTTCCATGCAGGGCACTATGCAGATGCTAGGCAGTCGTGGTAACGGCGGTAATGCTGGTGGTGGTAATGGTCAGCTACAGGGTGGAAAAGGGCAACCTCAGCAACCGACTGGCCGTACCTACAGTGGCACACCTCCGAAACAGCATCCGGCGAATGAACCGCCGATGGACTTTGATGACGAGATCCCATTTTGACCGTTTATCTGTCATCGTTTAGTAAAGAATAAACACACATACCCCTGTTGATTCAGGGGTTTTTATTTATTGAGACTGAAAAATCGTCAAGCAGCAATTGACAATCTTTGGTGCATCGCTCACCTTGCAATTATGTAAAATTTGTTGGTTGTGGGTCAGTTCATATCTGAGAAAGAGTCGATTTTATACATGGGCTCTTTTTTGTTTCCTGCTAACGCTAAATAAACTGTTACGTAACCGAATTATCCATCCCGCAGCTTTCTTACTTTCGCATTACCATCTCATCAATAAACTGTTCGTCATCTTCTTTCGTGAAGAATTTCTGTTGAATTAATAATAGGTGTACCATCCGATTCTCGCTCGTAGCGGTATGACCATATTGGTCTTCATCTCCTATTGAGGGAGTTTCAGGAACAATGTCCGCTGCTGAGTTTGTGATGGTTTGAAACCATGGTGAATATAGAATTTTTTGGCTTCTTCCGTAAGCGCGTGGACCATGATTGCACGTACACCAATATTCTCGGCTACCCGATAGCAACGAAGCACTGCGTCATGCAGTAAATCAACACCAAGCTCTTTTCCACGGAATGAGACATCGACAGCCAAGCGGGCAAGTATAATGACAGGAATGGGGTCTGGCATATTACGCCGAAGGTTGCCTGTCGCTTCTGTATGGTTGACGCTCCCGGTGGCCAAAGAGTAAAGGCCGGCTATTTGTTTAGTGTCCTTCTTACAAACCACAAACGTTCGGGCCGCTCCGAGATCCTGGTTTTTGAGACCCCTCTGCTTTAACCAGTCATCGAGCACGACTTCACCGCTGACAAACTCCGCCACCTGATGAAGAGCGGATAAAGGTTCTGGTGCTGTTACACGTCCCACTGTGGTTTCCTTGCCAGCAGTTTTTCGATAACGGGATCATCTGCGACCGGTGCATCAATCATATCAATGAACTCTGCGTATTGCTCATCGTTAAAATTAAAGACGCGGCGGTCGAGGATAACATCCTCGGCCGCCTTACAGGCTATTTCCAGAATGAAATCTGTACGTGATTTGTGAAGGATATCAGCAGCGGCATCAATGAGTGCTCGCTGGGATTCTTTGGCCCTAAGGTTGAGTTGAACATCTGATTTCATGAAATATCTCCGTATAGCATTTGCTTTACAGAGTAGCACGGTGAGAATGTATAGCAATCACTATACATCAAGTTATCGTCTTTAATATTTAGAATGATGATGTCCGCTTCGTGCCAGAAGCAGAAGTAGCATAAGAACTTGTATGTTAAATCCGGCCGTATATGCTTCTGAAGTTAGGGATTCAAAAACATCAAAGCGGCGTGTCAGACCGTTGTCAGGTTACTGTCGGGTTATGATCGTGGTCGTGCAGGATTGTCTGGGCAACACTGTGAGCTGACCAACCAACTTCCATTCGGAGACATAATATGAGTAACACTAACAAATATAGGTCGCTGCGTCTTGCGCGAGCATGGTCCCAGGAACAGCTTGCCGAAGTGTCCGGACTGAGTGTGCGCACGGTGCAACGTATCGAGAATGGTGATCAGCCTAGCCTAGAAACACTGAGCGCCCTGGCAGCAGTATTTGAGGTGAGCGTTGCGGATCTTTCTGGCCCTGATGCGCCTAGCGATGACGCGCTCGACCAGCGAATTGCCGAAGCGAAGAACAACCTCGCTGAGGAAGGCCGTTTTTACCGGTCAGTAATTACAGCTATCGTTGTTTGTGCGCTGCTGCTTGCTCTTAACCACTTTACGGCCCCGGCCAGCGTATGGTCATTGTGGGTAGCGGGGATTTGGTTTGCACTGCTTGTTATTCGTGGTATGAGGACGTTTGTTTTTCGCGAGCTGATCAGCCGCTGGCAACAAAAGCGGCTGCGGCAGATGCTCCGGCGGTAAACGCGATTTGCAACAGAGATGTTATGTTTAAAATGATGAAGATATTTAGTAGTCATCAGTAAAGGTCCGCTCTTCGCTCACAGCGGACCTTAAGCTCAGTATGTCAGCCCGCTTTGTGCCAGGAGCGGACAACCATTCTGGCTATGTGAAGAGAGTCAAGGCTGCCTGTTGGCAGCTTTGGCAAAGCGAAAGCAGCAATACTATAAATTAGTTTTTACTAGATAATGCCTTTGTGAACCTACTTTAGGGAAATCAGGCAATGACATTTGAAGTATATAACCCTGTTTTTCATAAAACGGGAGAGCCTGAAAGCTAAACGTATCGACCAGGCCATGAATGCACCCTTTCAGCACGCCTTCTTTCTCAGCCATGCTCACAAGTTTGCTACCGGAATGTATATGTGCCAGTTATTGTGCTGGCGTTTTTTTGTAAATTTGTAAAAACAGTTGTTTATTGAGCGCTGATGTAAATCTCCCCAGGATGGCGGCTATTGATGGCCATCTGTCGGGATTTACCATGTCGATAAACACATACACCTTTCTCTGCCCCGGACTGTTTCTGGTGCTGGCCGGATGTACGCAGTCACCGGCGGCCTCTTCTGCCCGTGATGCGGCATTCAGCGGCAGCCTTAAACCTGTTGCGCCGGCAGATATCTGGCAGCGTTCTCCGGAGGTGACCCGCGAAGGACGCTACACGCTGGTCAGCGTGAAAAGTGCTGATGCCCAGCGTGAGCCCCTCAATCAGCTGATTGATATCACCATGCCGGGGTCGCTGGTAAACAGCGTGGGGGACGGCTTTCGTTACCTGCTGTTCCAGTCCGGCTATTCCCTGTGTGGTCGTTACGGTGCTGACTTTTCGGAGCTGCTGAACCGGCCACTGCCGGCCATCCAGCGGCGTCTGGGGCCTGTCCGTCTGAGCGAAGCGCTGCAGGTGGTGGCGGGACCGGCCTGGCGCATGACCGTGGATGAAGTGAACCGTGAGGTCTGCTTTGTGCTGCGGGATGCTTATCTGGTACAGGCACGTCCGGCGTCCTCACAGGTTACAGCTGCGCCGGCCGTATCTGCCTCCGCTGCGGGAGTATCTTCTGCCGGTGCGCAGACGCGTCAGAGTGAGACGCATCCTCTTCCGGCGGTGCCGGTACTCACGGCTTCCGGTACGGGGGGCAAGGGCACAGTGAAAACTGCGCCAGTGTCGACGTCGTCTTCCACTGCGGCAATAAACCAGATGGTCACGACAGGCGGGCACGCCGCTGCTTCCCCGTTGCTGACACCGGCGACAACAGACAACAAATCTTCATCCGCTGCGGTTGCAGCCTCAGCGACATCTCAGGCCACCCCGTCCCCGGCCGTTGGCGCAACCGGGAGTAACCCCTTCAGCGGAAAGGAACTGAGCGGCAAAACCACCGCACCCACGTCTGTCGTATCAACGGCGTCACCAGCCCCCGCACCTGCATTAGCCACCCCGGCCCCGAAACTGATCGGCACCCCGGTGAAGGCGCTGCCGTCCGGTCCGGAATGGAAGGCGGCTGCCGGTATCACCCTGCAGGAGACCCTGACCGCCTGGGCGGATAAGGCCGACTGTCCGAACGGCGGTCACTGGGTGGTTATCTGGCAGACCCCTGTGGATTACCGCATTGAGGCGCCGCTGACATTCCGCGGCAGTTTTGAATCGGCGCTGGATCAGGTGTTTGACCTGTACCGTCCGGCTGAAAAACGCCTCTATGCAGAAGCGAACCGGGCGCAGTGCCTGGTGTCGGTGACTGGCCGGCCGGTGGACCGCTGATGGGCTGGATGATTATGGCGCTGGGAATGGTTTTCATGCTGCTCACGGGGCACATGGTGGAGCGTCAGCGCCTGCAGACGCAGACGGGAGTGCAGATGGCTTCCGCCAGGCTGCCGGCACAGCAGATGCTGGGGCTGGCAGCAGCCATTAACGACTGGCGCCACGACCATCCGCTGCGTGACGGCATGGCACCGCTGTCTTCCCTGGCTCTGGTAAGTCCACCTGACAGCCGTATCCATCACCGTATTGTCAGCGACCGCCTCTGGGTGTGGCGGGCAGACACGCCGGGGCTGGTCAGTTCACTACGTATGCTGTCGGACGGTTCCGCGCTGGTTGGCACGGTCAGCCGCGGGCGTCTGGTGTGGCTGTCGGGCACGGACACCGGCCTGGCGTTGCCGCCGGGAGTTAAGGACGGGGACGTGGTGTACCTCAACTGAATCAGGAATCTGAAATCACGATGAAGAAAAACAGAATACGCGCGCTGACGGTCATTATCGTGACGGCACTGTCCGTCGCTCTGGCCGGCTGCAGCGAAATGGACAACATGTCCCGGACCATACGGGCTGACGCGGATATTGCGCAGCAGCATCTGGACAGCCAGAAGCGTCATCAGGATCCGCTGGTCTGGACGGACAAACAGTGGGTGAACCTGAAGCCCATCGCGCAGGCCACATCCTCCCCGCAGAAGGCGGGGCTGCCTGCCTGCAATATCACTGTCGGCAGTCGTGACGGACTGACGCTGCCTGAAATCAGCGGACTTATCACCCGTATCTGCGGCGTGCGGGTCATTCTTTCTCCGGAGGTGATGGCGGCCGGACACGGTGCGGGCTCAGCCGGCGTCACCCGCCGTACCAGTGGCCCGCTGCCGGTGCCGGATGACAGCGGGCGTATTCCGCTGGACCAGTTGGGCGTAGCCGGAGGTGGACAGCAGACTGCCCTCGCGCCGGCCACGCTGAACGGCCTGCGCTGGCAGGGACCGCTTGGTGGCCTGCTGGACAATATCACGGCCCGCACGGGGTTGTCCTGGCGTACTGACCATGGCGCGGTGGTGTTTTACCTGACAGAAACGCGAACCTTTCAGTTTGCCTTCCTGAATACCCGTGTGAACTCGAATGCCAGCGTCAGCTCCGGTTCAACCAGCTCCATGGGAACCAGCGGAGGCAGCGGGGGCGGTGATAACTCCGTTTCCGGCGATTCGTCCTCGTCGCAGAAAACCACCACGCTCCAGGATCGGGATGCATACGAAGATATCCGTAAAACGATGGAGACCATCCTCACCCCGGAGAAGGGGCGCTACTGGCTCTCCGAAAGTACCGGGGTACTGACGGTCACCGATACGCCTCAGGTGCTGGAGACCGTATCGCACTACGTTGATGAGCAGAACCGTGAAATGAACCGCCAGGTTCAGCTGAGCGTGAAAGTGCTCAGCGTCAGCAACACCCGCAATGAGCAGTTCGGTATTGACTGGAGCCTTGTCTATAAATCGCTGCAGCAGGTCGGGGCGACCCTGAACAATGCCGGCGGTGATATTGCCGGTGCAACATCGGCAGGCGTATCCATCCTCGGTACGGCAACCGGCAGCGCCGCCCGGTTCAGTGGCTCCTCCCTGCTTATCAAAGCGCTCAGCGAGCAGGGCGACATCAGTGTGGTGACCTCCCAGGACAGTACCGTCACCAACCTGACGCCGGTTCCCATCCAGATGGCGGACCAGACGGTCTATGTCGCGGGCAGTGCGACGACCACAACCACGGATGTGGGGGCCACGACCACGCTGACGCCCGGCATGATAACCACCGGTTTCAACATGACACTGCTGCCGCTTATCCGGCAGGCGGGCGACGTCCAGCTGCAGGTGAATTTCAATCTGTCAGACCCGCCGGCCATCCGCAGTTTCACCTCGAAAGATGGCAACAGTTATATCGAGATGCCCTACACGAAACTGCGCTCACTGAGCCAGAAGGTCAACCTTCGCGCCGGGCAGTCGCTGGTTCTGACCGGATTCAGCCAGGATAACACGTCGGTCAGGAAGAGCGGGACGTTCACCCCGGGCAATTTCCTCTTCGGGGGCGGCCGTAAGGGAGAACATGGCCGCAGCACGCTGGTGATTATTATCACGCCGTTACTGGCGGGGAATAACGGTGACTGAGATGGCGCAGATGAATTCAGATGCTGTGACCCTCCTGGCTGCCGGGCGCCGGCTGTGGGCTGTGGGTCTGCGCTGGGAGGAAGAAACCCTGAACGTCCCCCGAAACCGTCGCCGGGTGGAAAAAAACAGTGCCGTCAGGGCGCGCGCCAGGAATGAGGGCGTGGCCCTTACCCTGACGGTCCGCCAGGGACGCCGCGGCAGACGAGTGAAAGCGGCGGGCCGGACGGCTCCCCGCCCGCGCAGGACGGTGTATTCGCTGGCGGCGGCATTCAGCCGGCGCAGCGGAGCTGCTGCGTATGGCATCTATTGCCTGGACGCGGAGGCGTCACGCTACGTGTTTCTGGCCACGGTGGGCGGTCTGCCGTCGGTGATGGGGGATGTGGCCGGTACCGCAGAGGAGACCGGGCAAGCCCTGCAGCGGTTCCTGGCCTTTAACACGGCACCGGAAGGGGGCTGGAGCATCACTTCACCGGTGGATTCGCCGCTGCCCTGGGAGACGCTGGTCGCTTCTGCGGACCGCCGGGTTCTGGCGGCCTCCCGGCTGCGGCCGGTTCGTCAGGGTATAAGACCACTGTCGGTGGTGGCGGGACTGGCGTTACTGGGCGCTGCCGCATTCTGGCTGTGGCCGGAGGACGTGGAGGACGCTCCCCCCATTTTATCAGACGTTATCCCCGCCACTCCCGTGCCGGCGCCGGTTTACCTGCCTCACCCCTGGAAGGACATGATGCCGGTACCGGTGTTTCTGGCTCGCTGCCGGGTGTGGCGCAGGGCCGTCCCGGTTTATCTGGATAACTGGAAACTGGCCCGGGGGGAGTGCACGACTGAAGGCCTGCTGCTGGTTTACAGCCGTCAGCCTGGCGGGACGGCGGCTGGCTTTTCCCGCAGGGCGATGGACGTGTTTCATCGCCGGCCGGTCATCAACCTGGTGTCCGGCGGCGGGGAAGGTACCCTGCATTTTCCCTGGCCTGCGGTGACGTCTGCGGATGAGCCGGCCCCGCCGGTGCCCGTACAGCTGATGCGGGTGGTGTCCTGGTTTCAGGCGCATCAGGTCACACTGGCGCTGACGGCGGTGAATGAGGAGCCCGGGATGCCCGGGGATGACGGTACGCCACCACCGGTTCAGGACTGGCAGGAGTACACCTTCACCCTGAAGGACGACCGGCTGCCGGAGAGTCTGGCGGGTCCGGCGGACGGGCGGGGAATACGGATAAGCAAAGTGGTTTTCACGCTCAACGGAGACAGCCGGCTGACGTACGAGACGGAGGGACATATTTATGCCGGTAAGAAATAAGGCAGCCATGGCTGCAGCCAGCACCACTGCGGTACTGGTACTGCTGGTTCCGCTGCTGACGGGCAGCATACGGGCACAGGCGGCAGAAAACGTTCCGTCGTTCGCGCCGACGGAGGCTATCCCCCCGACTGCAGAAGAGACGGGGCAGCCGGAAGGTTCCGTGCCGCAGGTACAGACTCCGGTGACAGACTCTGTCCCGCCGGTCGCACCGCCGGGCAGTATCACGCTGGGGATGCTGGAGCATATTCAGCAGAAGAATCTGTTGCTGGCGGCACAGGTGCAGACCGCACAACTGAAACGCCAGCTGGAAGAAGCGGGCAGCGACACCCCGGCTGCTGCGACTATCGCGCCGTCAGCACCGGGGCTGACGGTCCCCTCACAGGGCGCGGGGCTACCGGACAGCACGGCCACGTCACGGGGGCCGGGCCGGCCGCAGGTGCTGGAAATCAGCGGAAAGGGCAGCGCGTTGTATGCCGTGCTGCAGATGCCGGACGGCTCCCGGCCGGAGGTGACCCGCGGCAGCAGGGTGACCATCGGGAAGGCCACGCTGACGGTCAGCCGGGTCTCACTGAGCGGCATCACGCTCAGCGACGGTTCTGCGCTGCCGTTCTGATTCAGGGGATAAATGTATGACCAGGGAAAATCAGTATCAGGACGAGGACAGCGGGGTTCTGCTGTACCACAACCCGGAAACCCGTGAAACGGAGATCCTGATTGATGAGCACCGCCGCAACCAGAGCACCGTTCAGACGTCGGTGATGCGGCTGCTGGGCGAGCATGCCCGCTCTTCCACCCGGTTTGTGTCCCGTTCGGTGCTGCAGAACTGCCGGCAGGCGCAGGTCCGGCAGGCCGCGTCGGGCGAGCCGGGCCTGTCCCTGAAAGACCTGGCGGACGTCAGCCAGCGCCAGGCTGAGGTACTCGGATATTTTCAGACCGCGCGCCAGATCGGCAGCTCCGATATTCATGTGACAACCAGCCCCGGGCTGACCCGGATTGAAATGCGGGTTCACGGTGACCTGGTGACGGTGGCCGAACTGGGGGAGCAGGACGGGGAGTCGCTGGCCGCCACCATCATTCTGTCGATGTGTGATGTCACCGAAGTCCAGTTCTTCCCGATGCGCAAGCAGGACGGGCGGGTGGCGGCGACCTTCCTGAAGAAAGTCGGGCTGTTTGGCGCCCGCTACAGCCACACGCCGACGGCAGACGGCCTGCACTTTGTCATGCGTACCATTAATGACGACGGTGACCGGGTGCCGTCACTGGAACAGCTCGGCTTCCTGCCGGCGCAGGTGGTTCTGGTACAGCGCATTCTTCGCCTGCCGGAGGGGATGGTCATTCTGTCCGGCCCCACGGGCTCGGGAAAATCCACCACGCTGAGGAGCTTCAGCCGTATCTGGCTGGAGCGGACCGGGTTCCTTAAACGCCTGCTGACGGTGGAAGACCCGCCGGAAGGACGTATTGCCGGTGCCATTCAGACGCCGATTATCTGCGACAAGGCGGATGAGGCGGAGGTCAGACGGGCCTGGGAGCGCGCCATTTCCAGCGCACTGCGCCTTGACCCGGATGCGATCATGCCGGGTGAGCTTCGGGACCTGATATCGATACTGGCGGGTATCTTCGCCGCCCAGACGGGGCACCTGGTGATGAGCACGCTGCACACCAACAGCGCGCTGTCGATCCCGGAACGCATGATAACCATGGGCGTTGAAGCTGCGCTGATTCTGGATGCGCAGCTGATGGTGGGGCTTATCAGCCAGCGGCTGGTAAAGACGCTGTGCCCGCACTGTAAGGTACCGTGGGCGCAGAAGAAAGCGGAACTGAGCGAAGAGCAGCGCACATATCTGGAGAAATACTGCAGCGAGCCCGGGCTGTGCCGTCCGGAGGATTTGTACTTCCGCCATCCGGAAGGCTGTGAGCACTGCCGGAAGGCGGTGGTACTGAATGGCCGCACGGTGGCGACGGTGGGACATGGCGTGACCGGACGCAGTGTGGTGGCGGAGGTTATCCGCCCGGATGCGCGGCTGTTCCGTCTGCTGAAAACCGGGAGCAAGGAAGCGGCCCGACGTTACTGGATGGCGAACGGCGGTATCACCCGCCGTACTCATCTGCTGCACAAACTCGGGGCCGGTCTGGCTGACCCGCTGGAGGCGGATGAGACCATCCCGCTGGACGAGGACGATGTGCTGCAGGTGGAAGACAGTTTTTCTGCACAGGCTGCGGGTACCGCAGCCATTTCCGGCAGTGCCGTCTTGAGCGAAGAGCTGAAATTGCTGGTCAGTCAGGCGGTCTCATCCGGGATTGAGGAGGGGCTGGCGCGGGGGCTACAGGAAGCCCTGAAGGTGGCGCTGAGCGCCCTGCGCCAGAACGCGGCGACGCGGACAAACCCGAGTGGGAGTCAGGTAAATCATAACGCCGGTCATTCTGGCAACAGCAACAGCGGAGGTGGGCATGGCAAATGAAAATAACACGCGTACCGGGCTACTGCAGCGGATGCGTTACGGGATTGTCCGCCGGACGTTCAGCGGGGAGTACCGTATCCGGTTCTATGAGGCGCTGCGTTTTCTGCTGGCCAACCAGGTTCCGCTGAAGCTTGCCCTGGAGCAGATACGCGACGCGTACACGAATTTCGGGCAGCGCTGGCACCCCTTTGCCGAACTGGCGCAGGACTGTATGGACGCACTCAGCGACAACAGCGAAGCGCACAGTCTGGAAAACACACTGGCCCGCTGGGTTCCGGCGGAGGAGGCGGCGCTGATAAGCGCCGGTATGAAGAGCGGTTGCCTGCCTGACGCGCTGGCGCAGGCCGTACTGCTGACAACCTGCCGTCGCCGGATACTGGGAATGGTACTCAGAATGTCGGTTTACCCGGTGGGCCTGGTGGCGATGCTGGCTGCCACTGTCCTTGTGTTTGACCTCTCACTGATACCGGAGCTGGAGAAAATGTCGTCGCCGGACACATGGGAGGGCGCACTGGGGTTTCTCTATGCGCTGACCGTTTTTACCGACAGCCACGGCCTGATTGTCGCCGGTATTCTGGTGGTGGCGGTTGTCTGGATATTCTGGTCGCTGCCGCGCTGGACGCGGCCTGACGGGGTACGACGGCTGGCCGACGGTGTGGTGCCGTGGTCGGTTTACAAAGATATCCAGGGGGCGGTGTTCCTGCTGAATATGGCCTCCCTGCTGGCGGCTCAGGTGCCGCTGCTGAATGCCCTGCAGCTGCAGATGCGCTTTGCCTCTCCGTGGCTTGCGGTCAGGCTGGACGCCATCATCGCCCGGGTGGAGGAGGGGGAGCACTTCGGACTGGCGCTGAGGAATTCAGGCTGTGACTTCCCGTCACGGGAAGCGGCTAACTTTTTATCCCTGCTGACCCGGGGGGACGGCGCCCCGGACGTGATTGCCCGTTACGGCGAACGCTGGCTGGAACAGACGCTGGAGCGGGTGAACGGCCGGGCCAACCGGATACGTTTGCTGATGCTGGCGGCACTGGTGGGTGTTCTGGTGTTGCTGGTTTCGACGGTGATGACCATCTCTCAGATGGGCGGCAGTGATATAAGCGGGGCGGGCTGATGTCCGCCAGAGAGAACCAGAAACTAATCAATGAATAAGGAAAGACAAATGAATGAGAGCGTGATTTCCCTGAACTCCGGCAACGGCGGTAACAGTCGGGAGCCTGACCGCGGCTGGGCGCTGATGGAGCAGGGCGTGGTGGGGATAGTGATTATCGTGGTGATAGTGTCGGTCCTGGCCTATGCCCTGACGCTGTGGCTGCGCAAGGATGTGGCCTCGGAGACCACGAATATCCAGACCATCATTACCGGCACGCAGGGGCTGCTGAAGGATTCTGACGGATACAACTTTACCTCAGCGGCGAAAATGACCGGGGCGCTGATTCAGCAGGGTGGGGTATCCAGAAGTATGACCATCCGCGGTGACGTGCAGGCGGGTACGGCCACGCTGTGGAACACGTGGGGGGGCGCAGTAACGCTGACCCCGCTGAACACGGCGGGCTTTAATAATGGCTTCACCCTGACCTATGAAAAAGTACCGCAGGCAGCCTGTGTTCAGATAGCCACGCGCCTGAGCAAGTCCGGTGTGGTGGACGGTATCACGATTAACGCCACGGCTCATGCTGACGGGAAGGTGACGACAGAGCAGGCGGGGGCACAGTGCACGAAGGACAGCGGACGTACCGGCACCAACAAACTGATATTCACCGTGAACAACTGATATTTGTTCCGGAGAGACACGGTGCAGATGTTACAGGGAATGCGGACAGTGCCGGCGGTGACAGTGATGCTGATGTCGCTGGCGTCATTCTCCGCGCAGGCGTTCTGCTTTGAGGCGGCGGGGGTGAAGTACGGCATTTCTCCGCGCCTTCTTGAGGCGATAGCCCGTGGGGAAAGCCATCTTGACCCGCATGCCATCAATTTCAACCGGGATAAAAAAGGTCGGGTGAAGAGCACGGATTACGGGCTGATGCAGATTAATTCAGCCCATATCCCTGAACTGATGGCGATGGGGGTGATTCACAGTACAGATGACCTTTACCGCCCCTGTCTGAATGTTCAGACCGGCGCCTGGATACTGGCCAGACATTTTCAGGTCTGCGGCATAACCTGGAACTGCCTGGGGTCATATAACGCCGGATTCCGGGCAGATCGCCACGAAACCCGGGAGCATTACGCGAACCGCATCTGGCTGATTTACAGCCGGATGCCCGCAACCACGGCACCCACAGCGACAAAAGCCGCAAAAAAAGCAGACGGAAGGGAAGTGAAATGAATGTGATTCTGTGGATGTGGATTTTAGCGCCCTGTTTTCTGGCTTTTGTCTGCGCGGGTCTTGTCTTTGGGCTGGCGGAGATATTGCGGATGAGGAAGGTATTGCTGCGGATGTGCCTGGCGACGGAGCAGTTGCTGTCAATGCTGCGGGCCGGGCTTATACAACAGTGGTTTCCGGTCAGACCACAATGCCGCCAGGAGAACACCCGGTGAAAACCCTCATAGCCACGGCATTTCCGGTGGAATATGCGCTGCCGGTGATGGTGAGTGCTGCCCTGATGTCTCGCCTGATTTTAATACCGGTGCGTCGTTTTCTGACTGGGCAGGGCTGTGGCGTTAACGCCAGGATGCGCACAGCGGAAGCCACGGGGATATGGGCGATGGCGGTTGCCGCGATGCTGTTCTGCCTGGCGCAGGCTCCGTTCACTGAACGGCTTCATGCCCTGCTGATGTCGGGATTTCTGTTGCAACTGGGGGTGTGTGACGCGGCGAGTGGCTGGCTGCCCCGGCAGATGACGGTGGCGTTCCTTGTAGCGGGGGTTCTGGCCTCAGGGATAACGGAACCCCCTGTCGTCATACTGGTACATGCCGCTGTGACAGTGCTGATATCCGTGATTTTGCTGCGCCTGTTGATGCGCAATAAACACCAGGGTACGTGCCGACGTCTGGGAACGGGAGACTTGTGGATGATGACCGGAATGGTGGCCTGGCTGGGCCTGTCTGATGCGGTGACTGCGATGATGGTCGCCCTGACTACATTTGTGGCCTGGCACCTGGCGGTGGGAACGGGAATGCGTGGCGGCGGTCCGCTGGGGCCCTGGCTGAGTGCGGGATGTGTACTGATATTAATTCATCGGCTGTACCAGCCGCTGTGGGTGATGTAATGAAAAGTGAACGACGTATTACGGGACCGGACAGCGGTTTTGCCATGATGAGCGTGGCGGTCGCGCTGCTGATAGTGATGATGATGGCCACGATGGCGTCCGGGTATATGTCTGACTACCTGAAGTCCCGGCAGTGGCAACTGATGGCGGCACAGACAAACCGGTTCACCCAGGCGGTGGAGTCCTACACCGGGCGTTATTATACCAGTGCCCTGGCGTCAGCCACCACCACCCGTCCCGTGACCGTAACGGCGCAGATGCTGAAAAACACCGGATTTTTACCGGCAGGATTCCGGGAGACCAACAGCAATGGGCAGCAACTTAAAGCTCTGCTGATACGTAACGCCCTGCATGCGGAGGTGCTGCAGGGGCTGGTTATTACCTCAGGTGGTCAGCCACTGTCTTATAAGGCGCTGCGCCAGATATCTCTGGATATCAGTTCGGGACTCGGGGGGTATATCCGTGACGGCCGAACGGCGACAGGTGCCATGAACAGCTGGGCAGTGCCACTGGCGGGTTTTGGAACCAGTGGCGGTAACGGACATATCGCTGTTCTGCTGAGCCCGGAAACGCTGACGGGAGCGCGTGAAGACAGCGACAGGCTGTACCGCTTTCAGGTTAATGGTCGTCCCGAACTGAATAAAATGCACACCTCGATAGATATGGGAGGTAACAACCTTAACAGTGCAGGTGTGGTGAACGGGAGAAACGGTAACTTTGACGTCAGCGTGGTGAGTAATGGCCCGGTGACGGCCGGAGGGGATATTCGCAGCACGGGCGGGTGGATAATCTCGCGTCATGGCCGTGGCTGGATGGATGAGTCACACGGCGGCGGATTTTACATGACGGATAATGAATGGATCCGCAGCCTGAATAACAAGAGTATTTACACAGGTGGACAGTTAAAAGGTGGTTCAGTCCGGTCTGACAGTGACCTCTCTGCGGGGGGAGTGTTAAAGCTCGATCAGACGAATTATGCCGGCACCTGGTGTCCGCAAACCGGGGCGATAAGCCACGACAGCTCCGGCGGGATACTTTCGTGTCAGTCCGGTCGCTGGGGTGGGATTGACAATTATCCTATCGGAAGCCCTATCCCCTGGCCTTCGATGACACCTCCTCCCGGATATTTTTTAATGGCCGGGCAGCGCTTTTCATGTGGTTTGTATCCCCAACTGGCGCGTGCTTATCCTGGCTGCGTTTTACCCGATCTGAGAGGGGTATTTATTCGTGGACTGGATAACGAGCGCGGGCTGGATCCAGGACGCGCTATTCTCAGTTTCCAGGCAGACCAGAGCAATATGATCGCCAGTTACGGTGGGGCATTACGCGGGCATCACAGAGGCATGACCTATTACTACCCGGGAGGGCAGGAAGTACGGCCTAAAAACGTGGCATTCAACTACATTGTTAAAGCGGGTTAAGTGATCAACAAAGCTTCATTCGATATTAATAACAGGCAGTAATAATCAGCTCATTGTTACTATAGCTAATTACTGGCACACCATGAGATTGCCTGCATACAAGTCCCGCCAGAAACACCCCCTCCGGTATATATTTTCCAGGCATTTTCAGATGGCGAAGGCATCGACAGATCAGGGCTGTTCCAGCCATGGCCACCTGACCATTTTGAGAGAACATACCCCCCGGAAATCAACTGTTTTCCTGTCGGACAGTATGCAATCGAGTTGACGAAACGACCACATGCATTGTTACCACTGACCATTTCAAACAAAGATAACTTACCACTCGATATCCACACACCGGACTGACACTCAAATTCCGGCGTCAGAAAAATTTAGACAGGTCACCGTTATTGTGTATCGGATTCATAGCTCTCCAATCAGCGCTGGTGACAAACCTGCGATTTAAACCGCCCGAATCTCTTGCCGGGGGTTTCCTGTGGAGAGCCAGGTAAGACACCTAATGACAGCATGTAATCATATATGTTGATTCCCCACGTCTATGGCCCGAGAAGCGAAGACCAGCTGTATACCACCCCGTGGGACAACGATGCTCCTGGAAGTCGCGTCCGTTGTGATTTCCGGTCTCGAAACACTCCTGCTGCTCTAAAACCGTGGGGTCTTTTTGCCACCTACCGGACTGACACGATGATTTCTCTTTCCTCCAGTATGTCGGACTGAAGTTTTTTTACTGCAGGCCGATAGCTCATATTGATAACGATAATTATTTCCATCTTTGTTTTTCAGGGAGTCTCACCATGTTCAGACAGATTAAAATTTCTTACGGACTCGTCGCTGTCCTTATACTGCTTACAATCATTCAGATTATTTCCGGTTCATGGAGTGTCATGTCATACCGGGATTACGACAGAAACCTTCAACAAATTGCATTTGAGCGGGCCAGAATAGCCTTGCTGGATGAGGCTTACGTTATTATCTCGGATACCCGGGGGGATGTATGGAAAATGGCCTCTCTGATGGCGCAGGGCAAGCAGGAGGAGGATGCCGGTCAAAAACTGGATGCCATGCTTAAACAGTATGCAGATGCAGATCGGGATATTAACAAATACTATGCGCTTTCCCGGAATGGTAGCCCGGATGATATCCGTTACGCTGAAGAAATGAAGACGTTTTATACCTCTGCCAGGGATTCGCAGATAAACAATATTCGTTTGCTGGTTGAAGGGGATTTTCAGAAGCTTGACGAGATTGCCCGTCAGGGAAATCCGACTGCTGATTTTCTCGATGCCGTAAATCGTACTGAAGATGCCATCAACAGAACGGTTATTGAACCGTCAATAGCCATGTCCACAACGCTTGTACGTCAGGGAATAATTCTGGCGGCAGTGTTTTCTGTTGTCTTTGTTCTGCTAACAGCGGCTTCAGCTCTGTGGTGCAGAAAGTATGTCATAGGCAGTATTCGCAGGCTGGCAGAATACCAGCAGACCATTGCTGGTGGGGAGTTATCAGTGAACATTCCGTTTGTGAAGGGTAATGAGCTGGATGACCTGACAGCTGGCCTTTCCTCGATGCGTGATTCCCTGAGTGAAATGGTGATCACCATCCGGGAAGGTGCAGAGAGTATTCACGTTGGCATTCAGGATATTGCCGACGGCAATACTGATCTGTCTTCCCGGACCAGTCAGCAGGCCGCTGCTCTGGAGGAGACGGCGACCAGTATGGAGCAACTGACGACCACGGTGCAGAATAATACTGATAACATCCGTCAGGTTGCGGAAATTGCGGCCGGGAATGTCACCACCGCGCAGAACAGTGCGGCCATAACGCAAAAAATGGTGGAGACAATGGTACAGATCAGTGAAAGCTCGCAAAAAATCAACGACATCATCGGCCTGATTGATGGTATTGCTTTCCAGACGAATATTCTGGCACTGAATGCTGCCGTTGAGGCGGCCAGGGCAGGCGAACAGGGGCGTGGATTTGCGGTAGTGGCGGCTGAGGTTCGTCATCTTGCACAACGCAGTGCGGATTCAGCAAAAGAGGTCAGAGAGTTGATTGATGAATCAGGGGAGCATGTTCAGGCTGGTAATGAACTGGCAGAAAAGGTCAGCAAAATCATGAATGACATTGCCGATAGTGCCCAGGATGCAAAATCAACGATGGAGGAAATGCTCAGTTGTGCTGAAGAGCAGAGTTGCGGCATTGAACAGGTGCGTATAGCTGTGTCGGAGATGGATCGGGTCACCCAGCAAAACGCGGCATTAGTGGAGGAGTCTGCTGCGGCCACCGGGGCACTGACGCAGCAGACAAACAGGCTGACGCAGGTGGTGTCTCTCTTCAGGGCTGAACGGTCAACAGCCGACGCGTGATAAGGTGAAGCCCGGGGGCGGTTGAGTCATCCATCCCCGGAAGTTACATTCGGGGTTCCTGCTGATTAATAAGGAGTATCTGAATGCCGCCATCCGTTCGTGTCAAAAAAATTTCACTGTTCAGGGCTCTGGACCGTTATCTGGACACGGTTTCGGTTCACAAACGGGGATATCAGCAGGAATTCTGGCGCGTCAGCGTAATTAAGCGTCATCCGGTCGCGCAGAAGATGATGGATGAAGTGACGACGGTGGACATCGCATCCTACCGGGATGAGCGTCTGTCTCAGATGAATACTCGAACAGGAAAGCCGATATCGGGTAATACTGTGCGTCTGGAACTGGCTTTGCTGTCGGCGCTCTATAATCTGGCTAAGGTGGAATGGGGCACCTGCCGGACAAACCCCGTGGAAATAGTGCGCAAGCCAAAACCGTCCCCTGGACGTGATCGACGACTCACCTCATCCGAAGAGCGACGACTGTCGAAGTATTTTCAGGTGCGTAACACTGAGCTTTACACCATATTCCATCTGGCTCTGGAAACAGGAATGCGACAGGGGGAGATATTATCTCTGCAATGGGAGCACATAGATCTGCAACACGGTGTAGCTCATTTACCTGTGACGAAAAATGGTAGTGTCCGGGATGTTCCGCTCTCCCGTCGGGCCAGGAATCTGCTTCACGAATTGCCGGTGCAGCTCTCGGGGACTGTTTTTCACTATAAATCCACCGGGTTCAAATCAGCCTGGCGAGTCGCGCTGCAGAAGCTTAAGATTGAAAACCTGCATTTTCACGACCTGCGTCATGAAGCCATCAGTCGCCTGTTTGAACTGGGTACGCTGAATGTGATGGAAGTTGCCGCAATCTCCGGTCATAAGTCCCTTAACATGCTTAAGCGCTACACACATCTGCGGGCGTATCAACTGGTCAGTAAACTGGATACCCGTCGCCGGCAGTCGCAGAAGATTGCGACGTATTTTGTGCCGTATCCGGCGATACTGGAAGAGGCTGGCGATGTTTTCCGGGTACATCTGCACGATTTTGAAGGGATGAGTGTCAGCGGTGATACGCGTGAGTCGGCGATGGATACGGCTTCGGTGGTGCTATTGCGAACTCTTGCAACGGCAGCACAGCGGGGTGAGCGGGTTCCCCGCCCGGGAGACCTGCCATTAAATGCCGGGGTGATGATTAACCCGCTGGCGGGGTCTGTGCCGGTATGCGTTTAAAGACCCAGGCTGTGGTGACGTGAGTGACGCCGCTTATACGGCTGACCAGCTCAGTCACGTGCTGTCCTTCCTCCGGCGTGACCAGTCCCATCAGGAAGACTTCGTTGTTTTCTGTGACGACTTTGATATCAGCCAGTCTGGTATTCCGGTTGAGGAGTAGCCGTGCACGAATATCCGATGCCAGCCAGGTGTCGTTCACTTTTTGTCCGGTGCTGACGGGAGATCCGGTACGAATTTCGTTCCAGATATGCCTGACACCACTTACGGAGTTGACAGTCTCTGAAGCAGCCTGCCGTGTGGCATCATCAGGGGCTTCTCCGGTGAGAAGGACATCACCCTGGTATACTGTGGATGTCACACGGGCCTGCGGTGGTAACCCGGCGCTGCTGATGGCGTGACTGACGCGCAGTGTCAGCGTGCCGTCATCAATTTGTCTCCCGGTGGAACGTGGGTCTGTTGCAGTCTGGGTCGCAATGGATGCGGAGGTAATCAGGACAGCAGGTGTACAGCCTGAGATCAGGGTAAACAGGAAAATCAGAGGCAGCAGGGGGAAATGTTTCATCGGCATCTTCTCTGCATAAAAGCGCTGTCACGGTCATGGCGCGGAAACAGGTATGTGTTGCTGGTAGCTGAAAAAAAGCCAGCGCATATGCATATGGCTGGCCGATAAAAATTTATCTGAAGCAGTGTGAGCAATGTCGTCTTTCCTCAACACTCAGGAGAGCACCCGGGATGTTGATTTTTAAATGATATCAATTCTCATTCTCATTGTAAAGTGATGAAATGAGCAACGGAGATGGGGCTGATGTCATTCCATAGCAATTGCCAGAAGTGCCAGGAAGCAACACAAAGTGGTCAGTAGTGCCGCTGACATGATATGTCCCGCTGACCATACCCGGAACGCAAAAACGGCAGTAATAAGGGCGGGCAGATACTGGGCAACAACTTTAATGGCGGATTTTTCGGATTTCATCATGTATGCCATGCCGGGACAGGGATGTGATGAGTCTGATACTTGCAGAACAACTGCTTTTTTGCTTTTTGTGCTGTCCGTATTGTGATTTTATGGCTGCATAAACGGTGTGTTTTCCGGCAGTCTTCGATTACTGACCGGAGGAACATGCTGTGATTTTTGTGCTTTTTTTGTTACTGGCGTTGTTGTTGTACTGTCCTTGTTTCACGTTACTGTCCAGTGTCGGGCGTGTGAGTGGATTTTCGGTGTTCACGCTGCGACACCACGGGCAATGTTGGCGGGTGATTCACCTGTCTGTGCGTGAGCGGGTGGGCAGAATGAATCGCCGTCGCGTAAGGTATTATCACCAGGCGTTTGTACGGGCTTTGAATGAGGCACTACAGACGGGGGAGCCGGTAGTTTTCCGTTCACACCTGATGCGTCCAGCGCAGATCAGACTGGCCTGTCAGATACTGGTGCCAACACGCAGACGTCACCACATTGTGACGGTAGCCATTCCCTCTTATGAGCGCCGGCTGATGATGTTGCTGATACTCCTTCAAGAGTGGCGGCTTATCCGGGTACCCTCGCAGGGCGTGATGGTGGTGGTCAGTTCAGAAAGAAGAAGAGATATTTTGTGACGGAATGGCGGCATCTGCAGTTAAATTGTTTTCCAGAATACTTATTTTAAGTTCACGTCAAAATTCTGCTTTCTACAATTTTTATTGTTTATGCGATGAGAAAATTGATAATGGTATTTTATTCGCAGGATTGGTTGGTGTGGATAATAAATATTATGATGTTGGAAGTGAAAGTAAGTTAAGGGGTAATATTATTTTTTGCTGGTTGATGACCTGCAATGTTTGTTATTTCTCAAAGTTAATCATTGCTGAAAGTATAAAATTATTGTTAATGTTGAACTTTTGATATGTATAATGGTTATTTTAGCCGTAAATGATTTTATTTCGAGTGTTAATATTCTGGTAATGTGTATGTGAGTCAGTTATCGCCATGAATGACTGAACCTTAAGTTTATCGTTTGAGGAAGACAGATGGCAGTTGCTGAAGATCTGATGACAGAAACGGCATTGGTCGATTTTTATCCGAGTATGGTGGAGTTCGGGTTAACGGTAAAACAAAGCCGTCAGCCAGAAATTGATGACCTGCATGCTGATAACTGGCTGGACAATTTGCGCGTCAGTATGAAACTTATTCGTTATGAACTCTATGACGGGATGCAGTGATGTTTAGTCTTATTCAGCGGGGGCAACTGTACGCAGATGATAACGGTTGGCCGGTTACTATTTACGACTGCAATGTCTCCCGGGTGGTGTGCAGACGGGAGGATGGCAGATTGCATTCAGTTTCCATCCGTGAGTTCAGCCATCGGTTTGAGCGTCTGGAACACAAGGAATACCGGCAAATAAAAGCCGAAATAGAGCAGGAAAGGCACCTTAAAACATTACGTGAACTGCGTGTGAAATGTACATGAAAAATACCGGAATTACAGAGTTATGGTTTAAAAATGGAGACCGATACGGTATGCGTCAAGAATGAGGCGTTTATGAAAAATATGTATATCTGGTTCATTGATGACGACTGAAGTCACTGTCATATTGACAACAGGTGGTGACAGCGCACCGGCTGCGGTAAGCGAAATAGAACAACCGTGATGGATGGCGTTGACAGAAGGGTGCAGAGAGCAGTCTTATGTGGTTTATCCTTTGGAAGCCTTCGACAAGGGATGGTTGAAAAGAAGCAGCTGCATACCTTAGGGTTTATGTTTTCGGGTTGCTGAAGGTTCTGATGAATAATTTGTTAATGGAAAATGTTACCGCGCGTCGGCGAATGCCGTCCCAGCCGTTTCTGAAATGGGCGGGAGGTAAACGTCGCAGTCTCGCCACGCTATTGCAGAGACTGCCTTCCCCGGATGAGGTGGAATGTCTGGTTGAGCCGTTTGTGGGTGGCGCCAGTGTATTTCTGGGGACGGATTACCGCCAGTATCTGCTGGCGGATATCAATGCTGACCTGATTGACGTGTATCTGCACGTCAGGGATGACCCTGCGGGGATGGTTAAGCGCCTGGAAAAGCTGTTTCTTCATGGTAACAATGAAACTGCCTACCAGGAAAACCGTGACGAATTCAATCGTATTCAGTCAAGCCCTGAGAAATCAGCGTTGTTTATCTATCTGAACCAGCACTGTTTCAATGGTATCTGCAGATATAACAAAAAGGGCATATTCAATGTGCCGTTTGGACGGCGTAAATCGGCCTATATACCGGAAACGGAGATCATTGCGTTTGCCAGGAAGACAGAGCGGTGCCATGTCTCTTTTTTCCATGCGGGATTTGAAGACACTCTGCAGATGACGACTGCGGGTATGTTTGAGGGAATGTCGTGCGCGGTGTACTGCGATCCGCCTTATCTGCCGGTTAGTCAGACATCGGGGTTCACGGCGTACAGCGGGGAAGTGTTTACCGTGGCAGATCATGAGAGGCTTGCGATGCAACTGGCAGAACTTCATGCCCGGAAGAAGATGCCGATGGTGATATCGGCGAGTGACACGCCATTCAGTCACAGGATTTACGGGCAGGCGGGGTTTCGGTTGTACGGGCATAAAGTGTCAAGAATGGTATCGGCGAGCGCCGCGTCGCGGAAATCTGCAGGTGAGCTGACGGGGGTACTGAAACGCGGTCAGTGAGACAATCGTTAAGCAGGATGATATCGGATTTTGAGGAGAATGCGTTATGAATGATGTGATGAGTGATTTTCAGGCACTGCTCATTCGCGATTTTCTGGAGGAGAATCTGGAGCAGTTTATGGAGTACTGTAACCGGGACGGGCGCGACGGAGAGGGTATTGTGGATGAAATCCTTCTGGTTCTGGGAGTTCTGGGCGGGGATGAGTAAAAATATGAGCCCCGTCCGTGTGGTCTGCTGACGGGGCATTTCGAGTGAATTTTTATTGTCAGCTTTTATTTACCAATAAGCCCATCGGCAATGTAGCCAGTGGGATTAAATGGATGAACCGTATCAACGGATTGTTTCTGTTAATCTTCTCTGATTTGGTAGCCTTGTATCGTAAAAGCAATACATAAGTTTCCCTTCAGATGAAAGCCTCCACAGGCGGCTTTTTTCCGTCCTGTGTCCGCCTTTTGCTCGAAGCTGAATGTCAGATTTGTTTGTGTACTACCAACGAAAGCTGTCATATTAATTTTGAACCAATAAAATTCAGGCGATGGAGTGTGCTTTAAATCTCTCTGTCTGAATATGTAACTATAGTTACTTTAGTGGATATCCTGAAAATATCAGTTATCAAATTTTTTTTGATGATTACTGATTATTTAAGAGTATTATGCTCACAAACAAAAATAAGAGGGCCGATTAACGTATTTATTGATATTAACAGTTCGTTTTAAAATATAGAGTCTATTTTTGTTCTATTTTCTGGTTCTGGTTTTTTATTTATATTGCGGATTAATGAGATATTATTTCCCTTGTTTGTGTTCAGTCTTAACAGAAAACAGTCAATGACTTATTCCAGATGAGCCGCGGAACTACTTAGTTCAGGTTCATAAAATACGGTACATTCTGTCTTCGGTAATCGTTATAAACGCCCGAGTTTTTATTTTCGTTTTCCGGTTTTGATTTGTCTGCTGAATCCGTCAGATTTCTTCCACATAGTCATGATAAATGCAAAAGACATTCAGAAGGACATTGGTCATGACAATACTTACAGCCGTACCGGCATTTGTTCCGGGTGATGAAGACGCTTCCCTTTCCTCCAGCCTGAGCAGTCCGGACCTGGAAGACAGCAATGGCTCACCAGTGTATCCGAATCGTGGCCCCTCCTTTGTTGATGCAACAACCACAGAAGAACCCCTGGTACAGCAGGCTTCACACCGCCGGGGTGGCGACGGCAACAGGCGTGCAGAACCGACTTCCCGGAAGAAATCGCCGGCGCTGCTCTGGCAGATATCTTCAGTCGTGCTGATTCTGGGGCTGGCGGGGGTGGTGGCATATTTGTGGCAGACGGTCAGCCAGCAGGCGATCCTGTTGACAAGCCTGGATTCGGCATTTCGCAGCGGGCAACTGGACTCCCTGCCACAGCGTATTCAGGCGCTGGAAGAGAAACAACAGCAATATCTGTCGGTGACGCAGGCACAGACCTGGTACCAGGAAGACAGCCAGGCCCGGAAAGCGCTGGAAACACAGGCCACACAACTGGTGAAAGACAGTGAGTCTCTCCGGACTTATGTGACGGCACTGGCGACACAGCAGGACTCGCTGAAACAGCTGACTGACGCGCTCTCATCCCGGCTGGATGAGGAGGTATCCCGAATTGATTCGCTCTCAGTATGGAAAGCGCAACGGGAAAAAAAGGCAGCCGGTACTGCGGCAAAACCATCGCCGGTACGAACGCAGGGTGAACCCGCTGCGACATCCCCGGCTGTCAGAAAGCCTGTGGTTTCCCGCGCACTCCCTCCTCCGTTTGTCCTGACCGGCGTGGAGCGCAGGGGCGGTCAGCCGTATGCGGTGGTATTGCCCGCTGGGGCAGACAGCGACTGGTCACAGCTGCAGATGTTGTCCCCCGGAGAGAGTTACCGGGGCTGGACGCTGGTCAGTACCGATGGTAACCGGGCGGTGTTTCAGGTCCACGGGCGCATACAACAGCTGACGCCATAGTTGCGCGGGGGAGGAGAGGAAAATGAGGATCCTGAAAAACAGGGTAATGAATATTCTGAATGGCATGGCGGTGACCGGCTTTCTGCTGGCGGTATGCGGTCCGGCCATCGCGTCGATCAGTACCGGTCACAACGTCAGTGCCGGCAGTGACACCCGGACACAACCTTCTGAGACGGTCACGTCGCAGGTACAGCAGACGCAGACCGACAACAGCGCCCGGGAGGCCGCGGTCTGGGGACTCAGCGACACGCAGTGGCAGCAGTACCGTGATGTGATGAAAGGACCCCGGGGTATTCAGTCGCCGGGGATTGACCCGGTGCTGGCGCTGGGTCTGGAAGCGGGATCTGCTGCAGAACGCCGGCATATGGCAGAGCTGTGGGTGAAACAGGAATATCAGCGCGTGGAAAAAGAACTGGCATTTCAGAGGGAGGTCGACGCGGCCTGGAAACGCCTGTATCCGGGCGTACTGCCGGTAAACATGGGAGGGAATGCAGCCGGAGTGGCGCACGACACACGGGGCCGTCTGGCGCTGTTTGTCAGGAGGGAGAACTGCCCGCAGTGCGACGCCCGTCTGGCCGCCATTATCGCCGATAACCGCCCGGTGGATATCTACGTGGTGGACAGCAGCGGCAGTGACGAGGTCATCCGGCAGTGGGCGCTGGCGCACCATATCCCGGTGGACAGGGTCCGTAGCCACCGGATAACCCTGAACCATGACAACGGTAAATGGCTGAAATTCGGTCAGGGGCGTATGCCGGTGGTTCTGCAACAGGGAGAGAGCGGATGGCAAATCGCCGCATTCTGACGGTATCAGCATTTCTGATGGCGGAAGCCGCTGTGGTGTTTTCCGGACATGCAACCACAAAGCCGCCGTCTGCCGGGTGTCCGGTTCCTGAAGGCTATCGGCGGGTGGCGGAAGAATACGGTGTACCAGCTGAAGCGCTGTATTCGGTATCACTCGCTGAATCCTCCCGGCGATTACCTCAGGGGGAGCGTCCCTGGCCCTGGACACTGAACGTGGCGGGGAAGGGTTACCGCTACGCCACGCGGGAGGAGGCATATCAGGCGCTGCTGGGTTTTATGCGCCACCACCCGCTGCGGCGCATTGATGTGGGAATAGCCCAGGTGAATCTGGGGTGGAACGGGGCATTTTTCCGCAGCTACCGTGAAGCGCTGGAGCCGTACACCAACCTGCGGGCTGCCGCGCAAATATTGCGTCACTGCTATGAGATGAACCCTGGCAGCTGGCTGCAGGCGGCGGGGTGTTATCACCATCCCGCCGGCGGAAAACCTGCACGTACCTACCGGGCTATTGTGCAGCGGAAACTGGCAACGCTGGACGCGGCCGCTTCTGATTCACTCACGTCATCCCATTTTTCTTATCCGGTCCCGACCGTAGTATCGCCGGCAACCGAAGAAACGGCGCTGCTGTGGGCTGAGCCGCAGACACCTGGAGGACAGTAATTTGCAGTATATACATCCACGCATTTTCCGCCATTTCCGGGTGCATTACCCTGTAATCCGTTACACCCTGGTGCCGGTTGTACTGACCGGACTGCTGACCGCCTCTGCAATGGCGGCCCTGACGGTGGTGGCAGATCTCGGGGGAGAGTCCACGGTCCCGCTGTTTGATGCCGTGAACAATGAGATAAGTGAATTCACGCCACCGCGCACCCTGACGCCGCCTTCGCCTTCAGCATCTCCCGTGACGGTGGATGAGATGCTGCCGGTGAGCACACCGGAGATGACTCCCGGGCGTGTGGAAAACCGCAGGTCTGAACTTACCGGTATGGCACCGGTGTTTCTGGTCGGAGACGACGCGCTTTCACGCAGATGGCTGGAACAACGCCGGGGAGACCTGCAGCAACTGCATGCGACGGGGCTTGTGGTGAACGTTACTGATGGTTCAGCCCTGCGGGGCCTGCAGACGCTGGCCCCGGGGCTGACGCTGTTGCCGGCGTCAGCCAGTGATATTGCCCGACGGCTGGGCCTGGCACATTACCCGGTGCTGATTACCGCCGACGGTCTTTCGCAGTGAGACGGTGATGCTGTCGCTGGACTCCAGATGGCCTGCTGTCAGTATCATTGAGTGTCGGCGATACAGCTCTTATCTGGAGGGAGTAAGGATGAGCGACCGATATGTGATGGAAGCGCTGCTGCGTCCTGCGGTGGAGCTCAATACGGCCGTGGCGGCAGGCTGTGCGGCATTTGTCTGCGTCAGCGCGCCATGGGCAGTGGCCCTCTCCCCGTCGGTCAGCTATGTGACTGCAGGAGCATTTGTGGCACTGGCCGCGGTACGGACCCGCCAGGGTCTGAAGATTCTTCGCTATCGCCGCAACCTGAAACGTCTTCCCCGCTATGTGATGACCAGTCGTCAGGTACCGGTCAGCCGCTATCGTCTGTTCCTGGGCAAAGGGTTTTCCTGGGAGCAGAAGCATCTCCAGCGTCTGCTGGAGACCCGGCGGCCTGACGTACAGGCCTTTCTGCAGCCGTCCGTGGCGTACCGCCTGGCCAGAAAAACAGAGCGCTGGACAGAATACCGGCTTCCATGGCTGAGCCGGGTACTGCGTACGGATGCCCGGTTTAATCCCGTGCGGCCCCTGCCGCCGGCAGGCGGTAATCCTGCGATACACGGCGTGGAGCCTGATGAAACGGATGTCAGCATGGACCTGGGGGAGCGGGTGGGTCATATGCTGGTACTGGGAACCACCCGCGTGGGCAAAACCAGGCTTGCGGAACTGCTGATAACCCAGGATATCCGGCGTGGAAATACCGTGGTGGTGATTGACCCGAAAGGTGATGCCGACCTGCTCAGAAGAGTGTGGGCAGAAGCCCACAGGACCGGGCGGCAGGATGAACTGTACGTGTTTCACCTGGGCTGGCCTGAAATCAGCGCCCGTTACAATGGCATAGGGCGTTTTGGTCGTACGTCAGAGGTACCGGGACGCCTCGCAAACCAGCTCAGCGGGGAAGGCAACAGTGCCGCGTTTCGTGAATTTGCCTGGCGAGTGGTGAACATTATTGCCCAGGCGCTGGTTGCTCTGGGAGAGCGGCCGGACTATAACCGGGTTCGTCGTTACGTCATGAATATCACGGGACTGCATGAACGCTATGTGGGATGGTATCTGAGGGAGAAAGCCCCGCACCTGCTGGCAGTGATTGAGCAGCAGGTGGCGCTGTTAAGCCAGGTGAACCAGAACCGGTCATTACAGGACTATGTCCTGCGTCGCGCTGCCGTTACACAGGTGCTCGAAAGTCCGGAAGGGCAGGCCCTTGAAGATACCGTTCTGGAGAGTCTGAGCAACGCGGTCCGCTACGACCAGAAGTACTTCGATAAAATAGTGGCTTCCCTTTTGCCATTACTGGAAAAACTGACCAGCGGAAAAATGGCCACGCTGCTGTCTCCGGACTATCGTGACATGAATGACAGCCGTCCACTTCTGGACTGGCAACAGGTTATTCGCAGGAAAGGGGTTGTGTATATCGGCCTCGATGCGATGTCGGATGCGGATGTGGCGTCTGCCGTCGGCAACTCCATGTTCGCTGACCTGGTGTCGGTGGCAGGGCATATCTACAAGTTCGGTCACGACGGAGACCAGCCTGAGATCGGAATAAAAGAGAAAAAACCTTCCATCAGCCTTCACTGTGATGAGTTTAACGAACTGATGGGACCGGAATTTATTCCGATGGTAAACAAAGGCGGCGGTGCCGGGATTGAAGTCACGGCCTACACCCAGACCTGGTCTGACATTGAAGCCCGTATCGGGAACGCGGCAAAGGCGGCCCAGGTGACCGGTAACTTCAACACCCTCATTATGCTGAGGGTGAGGGAGAAAATGACGGCAGAACTGCTGACCAGCCAGTTGCCTGAAGTGGATGTGTACACCAAAACCCTGGTTTCCGGCTTCACTGATATCTCGAATCCGGAGCAGGGGGCGCACTTCACCTCAAACACCCAGGACCGGGTGAGCAGCGTCAGAATGCCGCTGATTTCTACAGCGGAGCTTATCAGCCTGCCGAAGGGACAGGCATTCGCCCTGCTGGAGGGAGGGCGGCTGTGGAAAATCAGGATGCCGTTGCCGTCTGATGCCGGTGATATTGTGATGCCGCCGGATATGCTGGCGATGGTTACGGATATGCAGAAGAGTTACCGTACCGGTGACGCCTGGTGGCCGTCGATAACGACCCTCGCGGATCCGGTCACACTGGTCAGCGAAAATACGCAGCCAGACCCGGCACCTGTTACGGAGACAGAGCCCGAAGGAGACGATGAGTAATGGCGAAGGAAGAGTCCCGCCCGCAGCAGAATACCGCTCCGCCGAAAAAAACGGGCCTGCTCCGGCTGCTGCTCTGGCGTCTGCCGTGGCATATTGCCGGTATTCTGCTGGCGTCGCTGTTTCTGAGCCTGATGGTGGAATATGCGGGACTGATATTCTGGTGGCCTGAGCAGGGAGCGCAGCACGCCCGGGTAATGATGGAGACGGAGCTGCGTTTCCTCTCGTCGGACTTTACCCGAAGCCTGGTGATGTCGCAGCCGTCAGTGACGGTGATGTCGTGGGTACGCGACGGATACCGGTGGTTCACGGAGAACGCCGGGCTGTCCGGTACCCTGAGTGCCGGTAACGGCGACGGTAATCTGTTCACGCGGACGGTGGCGACAAGTGGGGCGTGGCTGGCCGTGCAGTTCAGGGTGTTCCTGGAGGCAACGCTGTATCTCACAGTGGTGTTTGTGGTACGGGTGAGTATTCTGTTTCTGTCAGTACCGCTGTTTGTGATGGCGGCGGCCGTGGCGATGGTGGAAGGGCTGAGCCTGCGTGATCTCAGGCGGTACGGGGCAGGGTATGAGTCGAGCTTTCTGTACCATAATGCACGGAGGCTGATAAAGCCGGCGCTGGTCTGTCCGGTGATGGCGTATCTGTCGTGGCCAGTGGCAGCATACCCGAATGCGTTCCTGCTGCCATCGGCACTGTTGTTTGGTGTGGTACTGACGGTACAGGCATCCACGTTCAAAAAATACCTCTAGAAACGGGGGAGATTTCGACCTCTGGTTTGAAGGTATTCCCTAAGACCGGAAGTGGAAAAGCCCTGGGTTAACTTTTGTTAATCAACCCGAAGCTATGATCATTTTCGTCTAAAGGTGGCGCAGTAACGATGACTCAGGAAACGTCTTTACTATCCTTTAGCATATCTTCAAAGGCAAGACGATACTCCATTACCAGTTCGGCCGCGCCTTCCTGTTGACAGGCCCGTAGGGCGTTGAAGTGAGACAGCAAATGGCGGCTAAGTTGTTCTGAGTCCAGAATATTCTGTTCATGAAGGGTGCGGGTCAGCGATATCCACGCTGCATAACTTGCCAGACTATGGTCATTTAGCGCGGGGTGGTTTTCCATCATACAGGCTCCTTACGTTATTTATACCTATATTTACCCAAAATAATGAATCACATTCAGGCATTGAATTGCTACAGGCAAAATCATGTATGAACTGATTGCTTGTTTACAAATGGTTGCTCTATCGATGTGTTCTTATCAGTGAAGAAGCATACTTTGCAGGCATGAATGAAGTCATAAAAGCTGCCCGTGGTGTCTCTGATGCTACGGGTTTTATTTTTTTCATCTCACTTCCCCCGTTGCTGAAGAAAAAATGTTATTTGCAAATGATAATCATTATCAACTTTGGCTGGTTGTGTTATATAGTATCAATATAGCAAAGGCTATGTTTTTGGCTGTAACAGTCTGTTTTTACCACATCGTACGGAGATCTCTGATGAAAAAAACGAAATTAATACTGTTTGGTATCATTCTGACGGCGTTTACCTCCACTGCTACATATGCGGCGGAGAAGTTCAAGGTTATCACCACCTTTACTATCATTGCTGATATGGCGAAAAATGTGGCGGGTGATGCGGCTGAGGTCAGTTCGATAACCAAACCTGATGCCGAAATTCATGAATATCAGCCAACACCAGGTGATATCAAGCGTGCCCAGGGCGCACAGTTGATACTGTCCAATGGTATGCATCTGGAAACATGGTTTAAGCGATTTTATGAGAACATGAAAAATGTGCCTGAGGTGACAGTCACAACAGGGATTGTTCCTATGGGGATAACCGAAGGACCATATAATGGCAAACCCAATCCTCATGCCTGGATGTCACCGGATAATGGACTTATTTATGTTGATAATATCCGGGATGCGCTGGTGAAATACGATCCGGCGAATGCTGATACTTACAGGCACAATGCTGAGGTTTATAAACAACAGATAACCGCCACCATTGAACCGTTGCGTGAGCAGGTGGAAAGAGTACCGGAAGAACAACGCTGGCTGGTCAGCAGTGAAGGTGCATTTTCTTATCTCGCCCGCGATCTCGGGCTTAAAGAGCTCTACCTGTGGCCGATTAACTCAGACCAGGAAGGCACGCCCCAGCAGGTGCGTAAAGTGGTTGAACAGGTGAGAAAGTATCATATTCCGGCGGTCTTCAGTGAAAGTACTGTGTCAGACAAGCCTGCCCGACAGGTGGCCCGGGAAACAGGTTCGCACTACGGTGGTGTTTTATACGTTGATTCCCTGAGCTCGGAGAACGGACCGGTACCGACGTACATTGATTTGCTGAAGGTGACCACAGGTACCGTGGTCAAAGGGCTCCAGGACGGGATGTCGAAGAAATAGCGGATAACCCGGACAGCCAACTCCGGGTAACAGCTTCTGGTAGTGAAGCCTGTAGCATCAGATATGTTGCTACAGGTTTTTTATGCCCTGATTTTCCTGCATGTCAGAACATTCCCGAATGTTCCTGTTTTGTTTATCTCCCGTGTTATTTTAATCCCTCAATCTGATTGTTTGCGTTTTAAGCAGTAACAGGGGGAAATGTGATTTCAGGAGACAACAGTGCGCTTTTTGCCATGGTTTACAGAATGCTACAGTCGAAGCAGGTGCATGTGCTGTATACCGCAGAAAAAGCCGAAAAGCTGTATACCAGAATGTCTGCCGTGGCAGATGAAAATGAGGCGGTGACCGACGGGATCACCGGGCTGGTCAACCGGATGTATTCCCTGCGTGGCAGGCTGAAAAATAAGCTGGGCTCACTGACCCCCCGGGAGAGACGATACGGGAACCAGGTTATCGCCCTGCTGAGCGACCTGATTGAAGAAAATGAGAAAATACAGGGAAAGATGACTGTGTCTGCAAATGCGATGCGTTGTACGGCGCACAGCCTGCAGGTGACGGTCCTTAAGGCTGTTCATTATCAGTGGCGGGAAAGGGTTTATATGTCGGTTCTGGAAGGAAAAGACACGTTTCCCCCTGAGGATGAGTATCACTGCGTTCTGGGGCGCTGGTATCATGGTGAAGGCCGGACTGCCTTTGGCTCGCTGCCTGCATTTGTCCGCCTGGGGGATGCGCACAGCAGGCTTCATCTGGCGCTTTCAGAACTGGTGCATGAATCGCGTCGTGAGAAGCGCACTCCGGAGTCGGTACTGAAAAAACTGGATATGCTGGAAACGGCCAGCCAGGCGGTTATTGCAGCGCTGGATGAGCTGGATGACAGTGTCGTCCGACAGAGTACTGTCGGCGATGTTTCGTCCAGGCTCTGACGTACCAGTCTCCCGCGTTTTACCCTCGCAGTGACCGCAGTTTAAATATGAGACTCCATTATAACATTCAGGATGAATGTTATAAGTCAGTGAAGGGCAAGCCAGCCTGACGTCCGGAGAGCGAGTGAAAGAACGAATTCTGGTCTGGATACTGGTGCTGACCTGCTTCTGTGGTGAACTGGCGATTCATTATATGGTGTATCAGGATGTCCGCCGGGAGTTTCTCCTTTTTTACAGTGATGAATGATTTGCGTTTTTCATAATACCCCGCCGTTTTTTTCAAAATCCGGAAAACAGTTTACTGCTGATTTTCGTCATCATTTTCGACAACCTGTGTGCGGAACCTTTTATTCAGGAGCGCACAGGATATGTCCCGTCGTTTTTTCCTCATTCCGGTCATTGTGTTGTCGCTGGCCGTGTCGTCAGCCTTCGCGTCTGAAAAGGATGAGCTGGCTCTGGTGATGCGCCAGCTTGACCAGCTGCAGGCCTCCCTTGACCGCGCGCAGGCCCTCAGCGCACAGGACGCAGGGGACGGTCGTTTTTATTTTGATTACACCCGAGCGACCGGAGACCTCCGGGCGATGAAGCAGGGCATTTCACAGTACCTTGAACCGTCCCGCGCCCAGCCCAGGCTGCCGCAAGGTTATACGGTCAGCGGACAGTACCGACGGGAACGCCCGTGAACGGTGTGCAGCGTGCGGCTTTTATTGCTGGCTCCGGTGGGCTGGAGCCGGCGAATATTAAACATCTGGTGACTGCGCTTTTCTTTGCGCTGCTGTTCCTGTTGGCCGCCTGGATGATACGGACCGTGTATGTCGGCTGGTCGAACCAGGACGTGAAGGCGGGGGCTGCCGGGATGTTTGTCGTGCGTCTGATTATTCTGCTTGAGCTGGCGATGCTCTTTTACAGCTATTAAGACACAAGGATTCTCGATGAAACTGATTACCCGTCTGCGTGGCGCGGTCACGTTCTGTTCCGGTCTCTTCTGGTCTCTGGCCGCCCGTGCGGATTTGCCCAAAATCGCCGGAGGCGCAAACTCCGCCGACGTGATGGAGGATGTCAAAATTATGAGCCGCAACGGGGTTTCCTACGGGGCGCTGGTTATCTGTGCGGCTGCCTTCATCGTGGTGGTCATCTCCTGCGTTGGCACCTATCACAAGATTGGGGACGGTAAAGCCAGCTGGTTTGACTTCGGTCTCCGGGTGGTGGTCGGTGCCATTATGGTGGTGCTGGTTATTTACTTCCTCAACAAAGCCGTGACGGTAATCTGAGCGGGAGACGGTATGGCTGCCATTGATTTTATTCCCGAGCGCCTGAATGTGCGTCCGGTGGTGTGGCGGGGGTTCACCGTCGGGGAGCTGGGCGTGGCGGCGCTGTGCGGTGCCGGACTGGGGCTGGTGACGGCGGTGTTTGTGGCCCCGTTCGCGGGCTGGATTGCCTTTCCCATGCTGGTCATTCTGATGCCCCTGCCGGTGGCCTGGTTCAGCGGTGAATGGCTGATGCGTTACAAACGCAACAAGCCTGACAACTACCTCTGGCAGCACGTCATCCTGCTGCTTGCCCGGGTGACCGACAGCACGGAAGGCAGTTGTCGTTATGGCGGGTACCGTTTCTTCACGGACTGCCCCTGCCGGGAAATCCGGCGTACCCGGAGGTGTCGCTGATGAGCCGCTTTCGTCACGCGCTGTCTGAGCGCGACAACCATATTCTGACGCTTCGTATTACCTGCGTTGCTCTGGGGATTCTGGCGGCGTTGTCGATGGCCGGCTGGATGCTGGCCCCCCGGGACCTGACCGTGCACGTGCCCCCGGACCTGCGCTCCGGCAGCACGCAGAAGTGGTGGGAGGTCCCGTCTTCCACCGTGTACAGCTTCGGGTTCTATATCTTTCAGCAGCTTAACGCCTGGCCGAAGAATGGCGACAGCGACTATCCGGCCAGGATTGCACAGATGAGTCCTTATCTGACGCCGGGGTGCCAGGATTTTCTGAATAAGGATGTGAAGCTGCGCCGCACGCATGATGAGCTGAAAGACAGGGTTCGCATGGTGTATGAAATTCCGATGCAGGGCTATAACAGCAACAGCGTGAGGGAAAACAGCCGGGACAGTTGGGTGGTGAACCTGGACCTGGTGGCGGATGAATACTATCACGCAGTGCTGGTCAAGCGCGCCCTGACCCGTTATCCGCTGCGGGTGGTGAAATGGGAGGGCGACCCGGAAAGAAACCCGTTCGGGCTGGCGCTGGACTGTTATGCCGGTACTCCGCAGCGCCTGCAGGTCTCCGGGCTCAGTGAGCTGGACAATACGGGGAGGAATGAATGAGGTACTGTCGCGGTCCGTCCGTACTGTTGTTTTTACTGGGGGCGCTGTGCAGTCCGTTCAGCCATGCGGTGGAGCTGATGAAGTGGGAGCGTATTCCGCTGCAGGTTCCGCTGACGGTGGGTCAGGAACGGATAGTGTTTGTGGATAAAAACGTGAAAGTGGGCTTTCCCGCGTCGCTGGACGGAAAGCTCAGAATACAGAGCAGCGGCGGGACGGTGTATCTCGATGCCCGCGTGGCTTTTCCTGCCACCCGTCTGGTGCTGAAGGATGTGGAAAGCGGAGAAATTGTGCTGATGGATGTCAGCGCAGCCGAAGGAAAAACGGTGCGGGAGCCGGTACAGATTGTTTATCGCGGCACGGTGGAGAGCGCCATCCGCCGCGGACAGGCTGAAGGGAATAACGGTTCTTCAGGTGTGGAGGCCGGGAGCGAGGGCAACAGACATAAGGCTGCAGCGCCGGCCTCCCGACAGGATGCGAAACTGAACGGCCCGCTGCCGGTGGTGCTGACCCGCTACGCGGCCCAGACGCTGTACGCCCCGCTGCGCACGGTGGAAGCCCTGCCGGGTATCCATCCCCTGCCGCTCCGCTTGCCGGCACACATCACCACGCTGTATCCGTCTGAGCCCCTTGATATCAGGCCGCTGGCTGCCTGGGGGCGGGGAGAGTACAGCGTGGTGGCGCTGAGGGTGCGCAATACCGGTAACGGGAAAGTGGTGACGGACCCGCGGGTGCTGGCCGGCCGGTTTGTGGCGGCGACCTTCCAGCACCGTTGGCTGGGACCTGCCGGGCGGCCGGAAGACACCACCACCCTGTATCTGGTGATGCAGGGACGTCCGGAAGCGGCCTTTATTGCTGAACCACCGATCACCGTGAAGCAGGGAGGCAAACGCTGATGGCCACCCTGAAATCCAACGCACTGGTGAAAGTGCTGGTTCCGGCAGTTCTGCTGGGCGCGGCCGGTGTCGGCATGCGCGCCTGTACGTCCGGAACACCGGAGCAGACGGCGACACAGCAGGTTCCCCTGCCGCAGCTGACGCCGGAACAGCTGCGTGAGCTGGGAATAGAAGGCGATACGCCGCAGGACACCCTGAACACCCTGGTGGGGAAGCTCGGGGAGGTCCAGCGCCAGCAGGGCGACATCATGAAAGAGAACCTGGCTCTGAAAGAAGAGAACTGGAAGCTGCAGGCCGGCAACGGTCAGGTGGACCAGCGTATTGCGGACGCCGTGTCGGAGGCTGAAGACCGGACACAGAAGGCACTGGCGCAGCAGAAAACCACGCTGACGGACCAGTTTAACGCCATGCTGTCCGGACTGGCGCCGGGCGGTGGTGCGTCATCCGCACAGGCGGGAAGCGGTGCTGATATTCCCGTGGGGCTGGGACTGGAGCCGGGACATGATACCGACATTTCCGCCGGCAGTGACGGCTTCCGCTGGGCTGAGCCGCAGGACGTGGTACCGGCTGACCCGCAGCAGGGCGGGCAGGGACAGCCCCCGCATTTTGCCACTTCATTTCTGGAAGATAATCCTCTCACCCGGGAGAAAAATGCGCTGGAGCGTAATGCGAACCACCGTCAGGGGCTGGATAACGGCCAGGACGAGGGGCCGGTTGACCCGGTGTACACCCTGCCGGAGAACGCAACCCTGGTGGGAAGTCGGGCTGTGACGGCGCTGCTGGGACGGGTGCCTGTCAACAATAAAGTGACTGACCCCTATCCATTTAAGGTGATGATTGGCCGGGACAACCTGACGGCAAACGGGATTGAGCTGCCGGAGGTGGAGGGGGCCATCGTGTCGGGTACGGCAAGCGGAGACTGGACGCTGTCCTGCGTTCGCGGCAGCGTCACGTCCATCACGTTCGTCTTTTCCGATGGCACGGTCAGAACCCTGCCGGCACCGTCGGACAGGACCGACAACAGCGGCGGTGAAAACGGCGGCGGGTCGGGGAACGGCGGCAGTATTGGCTGGCTTTCAGATAACAGCGGCATTCCGTGTATCAGCGGAGAGCGTAAATCCAACGCGTCCTCGTACCTGCCGACCATCGGCCTGCTGGCGCTGGGTACGTCGGCGGGCGATGCGCTGACGGCCAGCCAGTACACCAGTAACACCACCGACAGCGGGGGTATCACATCGGCGCTGACCGGAAATGCCGGGCAGGCGGTGCTGGGCCAGGCGCTGGGAGGCAGCTTTAAGGACGTGGCGCAGTGGGTGAAGGAGCGCTACGGGCAGACCTTTGATGCGGTGTACGTTCCTCCGGGGGCACAGGTGGCGGTGCACATTACGCGCCAGCTGAATATTGACTATGCCGAAAAAGGGCGCCGGGTGAAATATGACTTCACGCTGCCGGGCAGCGATGACCATACCGGCGGACTGGATTAGAGATGACGGAGCGTAACGTGGTGGTGACACTGATTAAAGTTTGTATGCCGGTGACCGCGCTGGTGATGTTGCTGGCAGGCTGCAGCAGCAGTAAGGAGGCGATACTGCCAGCCGGGGACAGCACGATGATGGAGTTATGGCAGCACCGGTCGGGCAGCGTGCAGCAGGGGATACAGGCCCGGGAAGCCCTGCGCCGGCCGCTGACGGGGACGGAGCAACACGGAGACCGGAGTCAGGCAGAAAGCTACAGCCGCACGCAGGAGAGTGAAATCAGCCAGCAGTTCCCGCGGTTGCCGGACCCCGACATGGTGATGTATGTGTACCCGCATCTGGCAGACGGCAGTGCGCCGGTCCCGGGGTACAGTACGGTCTTTCCTTTTTACAGCCACCCGCAGTATGCCCTGCCTGGCGAACGGACGGAGGCGCTGTAGATGTTCAGCCTGTTTTCCGGTAAACGCACGAAATCTGTACCCCGGATACCGCACCCGTCAGGGCGTGAGCCGCTGAAGCGTGAGGGAAAACTGACCCGTCGCGACGAGGCAAAAATTTATGCACACGGTCCGTCGTTTATTGATTTCCTGCCGTGGGTGGAATATCTGCCGGAGGATGAATGCCTTCTACTTGATGACGGGGTGTCGGTCGGTGCGGTGTTCAGCCTGAGCCCGGCGCAGACGGACGGCCGCTCAGCAGAACGTCTCGAAGAAATCCGTGACATCACCGAGGCCGCGTTGCAGAACGGGCCGGAAGAGCGCAGCAGCCACCAGTGGGTGGTGCAGTTCTACTGCCAGGATGAAGCGGACCTGACGGCTGAGATGGACCTGTTGCGGGGTTATGTCAGTCCCGCCGCGCAGGGCAGTGCGTTCACACAGGCCTGGCTTTCGGAGACAGAGCGTCATCTGCAGGTCATTAACCGGCCGGAGGGGCTGTTTAAGGATGAGACGGTGACCGGGGTCAGCTGGCGCGGTCAGATACGTCAGGTACGGATGGTGGTGTACCGCTATGTGAACTCACGACAGCGGGAGTCTTATCCCCCGGTGGTTCAGCTTCGTCAGACCTGCGACCGGCTGTCTGCGGCGCTGAGCCAGGCCGGTGTGGTGTGCCGCCGGCAGAACGGGGAACAAATCCATGCCTGGCTGCTGCGGCTGTTTAACCCCGCCCCGTCGTGGATTGACCGCCAGACGCTGTACAGGACGGCCGCCTGGCGTGACAGCCGCCAGGATAAGCTGCCCGTGGACACGGATTTCAGTGAATCGCTGTTCTTCACCCGCCCGCGCAGTGAAGCGAAAAAAGGGGTGTGGTGGTTTGATAATGTGGCACACCGTGCCGTGTCGGTGGAAAATCTGACGAAACCGCCGGAGCCGGGCCTGCTGACCGCAGAGCGGGAGCGTGGTGAACGTATTAACGCGCTGATGGACATGATGCCGCCGGGCACGGTGGCCTGTCTGACCCTGCTCATACAGCCGCAACATGAGCTGGAAGAGGAATTTGCCCGGCTGGGTAAGCGGGCCCTCGGGGATAACGTGGAGTCTGAGCGTACCCGCGACCAGGTGGAAGAGGCCCGGGCCTGGCTGAAGGAAAAGCACAAACTGTATCGTGGTGCCCTGACCTTTCTGCTGAAGGCACCGGACATGAAGACGCTGGACCACCATCATTTGTCGCTGAGTACCGTCCTGGTGAACGCCGGGCTGAAACCGCTGAATCCGGAATATGACCTTTCGCCGCTGAATACCTACCTGCGCGCCCTGCCGATGTGCTTTAACCCGGAGCTGGACAGGAACCGGTGGTATACGTGGCTGACTTTTGTGCAGCATATTGCCGGTCTGGCGCCGGTATACGGGCGCTCAACGGGGACGGGAAACCCCGGTATCAGCTTTTTCAACCGCGGCGGGGAGCCGCTGCACTTTGACCCGCTGAAGGACCGTAAAAACAGTGCGCACCTGCTGCTGTTTGGTCCGACCGGTGCCGGAAAATCGGCGACGCTCTGCGTGGCGCTGTGCCAGATGCTGGCCATGTACCGCTCCCGGCTGTTTCTGGTGGAGTCAGGCAACTCGTTCGGGCTGCTGGCTGACTACTGCCGGAGCCTGGGCCTGACGGTGAATAAGGTCAGCATCAACCCCGGACGTGGCACCTGTCTGCCGGTATTCCCTGATTCGCATCTTATCATGACGCTTGCGCCGGATAAGCTGGTTGTGGACGAATACCAGCTGAAGGACATCGGTGATGTTGATACTGATGATGATAATAATGATGAGCGTGATGTACTGGGTGAAATGGAGATTGCAGCCATCCTGATGATCACGGGCGGGGAGAAGGATGAAAAGCTGAGCCGTGCTGACCGGGGACTGCTGCGCCGGGCGCTGGTCATGACGGCTGAGCGTGTGTACGGGGAAAAACGGCAGATGCTGCCGTCGGATCTGAAGGCGACGCTGGAAACGATAGCCACGGACAGCTCAGAGAAGCCCGGCGGCGGTCCCCGCTGGCACACGAAGATGCAGTCCAGGGCGTCGGAGATGGCGCTGGCGCTGGAGCTGATGACCGAAGGGTTTGAAGGTGAGCTGTTTAACCGTGAGGGGGAAGCGTGGCCGGAAGCTGACGTGACCATCGTGGACCTGGCTTACCTGTCCAGAGAAGGGTATGAATCGCAGATGGCACTGGCGGTGATATCGCTGGCTAATACGGTGAACCATATCGCAGAGCGCGACCAGTTTGAGAAGCGGAATACGCTCTTTGATATTGATGAGGCCCATGTTGTGACGGCCAACCCTCTGCTTGCACCTTACTTTGCGAAAAAGTCAAAGATGTGGCGAAAACTGGGGACCTGGCTGTGGCTGGCGACCCAGAACCTGAAGGACTTCCCGGATGAGTCAGAAAAGATGCTGAATATGGCGGAATGGTGGATATGCCTGACGATGCCGCCGGATGAGATAGAGCAGGTGGCACGTTTTCGCAGCCTGACGGAAGAGCAGAAGCAGATGCTGGCGTCGGCGAAGAAGGGACAGAAAGTGAACGGTATTCCCTGCTACACGGAGGGGGTGGTGATGGGCAGCAATCTGAATGCGCTGTTCCGTTCGGTGCCACCGAGCCTGTATCTGGCGCTGGGGATGACGGAGAAAGATGAAAAGGCACAGCGGCGGGAACTGATGAAGGCGCACGGTTGTACGGAACTGGAAGCGGCGTTCATGGTGGCGAGGGAGCTGGACAGAAGACGCGGAACGGGAGCGGTGAATGAGATTTGAATATTCCGCGGCTAAAAATATTGTTTTATATTTCTGAATGAGGCAGGAAAAACATCACGGATGGAGAGGTAAGGATTGTACCGATTTTAACTAATATACAGAAAAATTAAATTAAGATCACTGCTTCAAAGGGGCGTATTCACCTGATATTTTTTTAAAATCAGGAGCATTGTCTGAACCTGAATATGGATATGAAAAAATATAGAGGGTGCGGGCGGGGGAAGGAAATCGTGAAACAGAGTGTAATCAGGACTTTTAAAAAATAAGTGCGTGAATTTTGAGTTTAAAATGCAATTTGCGGAGAAGACTATTTATGCCGTGCTCAGGAGGGTAATAAAAGCAGTTAATTAAAGACGAGACGTTCAGTATGTCTTCACTTATCGATAATCAGGATAAATGATATTAGGATTAATTGTTATTATAATGTATAAGTCAGAACTACACTGTTCATACAATTCTTGGACAGGAGGTTTCAGGCATGTCGTATAAACACATTGCGGTGGCAGTATCAAATACACCGGAAGATTATACTTTGGTCAACAGGGCTCTGTTAGTCGCCGGACAGCGGCAAACCCGGTTGACGCTCATTCATGTTGATGATGAACTGGCGGAGCTGTACTCCGGTGTGTATGGGGCGGATGCAGCACAGATAATCAGCGAACTGGAAAACAGTCAGATGGAGCATCTGCAGCAACTTGTAAAAAATACAGAATGGCCTGGGCTGCAGCTTAAGGTGGTTCGGGGGGAGTTGCCCGGTACGCTACTGGAAATCACTGAGGAAGAACACTGTGATTTGCTCATTTGTGGACATCATCATACTTTCCTGAACAGAATGTTGCCTGTTTACAGAGGGCTGGTAAATAAAGTCAGGGCGGATTTATTGATAGTACCTGTTGATGATACTGCCGTGCCGGTCGCAGGTGATGACAGTGATGATGTGGTTCAATGAGAGATCGGTACTCATTCTGAGAGTTGCTGTTATGATGCGACATAGTACCAATAAGGTATTATATCGTCTTTTGAGTTTTTCATTATTATTGTGCATCCGTCAGCATTAGTTACCTGACGGATGCACAATAATATCATATAGTTTTCGTTTTTCGGGGAGTGATGTCTCCCCCTTTTCTTATCTCCGCTATCATCCTCTGACAGGGTGATGCATCAGATGCTGTTTTCCATCGGGGCGATTTCCCGGTCAACCAGATACAGGTCTTCGTCGGTATTTCCTGCCAGCACCACTTTGCCGGGAATGTTACTCAATATTTCCTCTTTATTCTTCACGTCTACACTGGGGGCCTCCACCATAATTTTAGCATGCAGCCAGTGTCACTCAGGCAGTTAAAGAGACGCTGCATAGTTTTCAACGCTGTGGTGACAGCCCCCGGTGCTCATCTACTGGTATTTCAGGTAAGGAAGAGGGGCCATCTTCAGTTGGCCATTAAATTTAAGCATATTACCTTCCTTGCCAGGGTAAGAGTCGTTGATGCGGGGATCCGTAAGGCATATCAGGTGATGAGCATATCGCTGTTATGGTTAGCAGCTTCACTATCCGTTCTTACCAGTTAATCCTGCATACCGGTACTGCCAAATGAGAGGTTATTTTACGTCTGTGAGTGAGAATGATGATTTTGATGTTTTATGAATCCACATTCTTAAAAAAATACGCATCTGCCTGGTTTATGTCCGAAAACTGGATCTGTATTCGCCGGACAGCAGGTATCGACTGGTGAGGGACGTGGTTTCAGCTATCTTTTGCTCACGTTGGTGAAAGTTAATAATCGAAAAGATCGAATCTTTTAATCAAAAATACAGATCGTATCGATCTGTATTTTTCGTTTGCGGATAATTATCTGCAGTTGCCAGACTCATCTCATGTAAAGGAATTGTATAGAAGAAATGTGTGGAATTCTGTCTGCGATATAAGTTGTTGAGCAGATGGCGTAACCGGTTTCTGTTTTATACATAGTGATTTTTTCATTGATGATAATCATTAAAATAATGAAAGGGTGGTTTTACTGATGGTCAGAACATATTTGTCCTGCCTGATTGGGGTTGTATCATTAATTGCTGGTATGTCAGAAGCAGTAGCTCAGCAAGTGAGTAGTCAGAAATACGGAATTATTCTCGGAGCGAGTCGGGTGGTTTATCCGCCTGGCAGCAGGGGGGTGACGTTGAGTGTAACTAATCCGGAAGATTATCCAATACTGGTGCAGTCACAGGTCATGAATGAAGATAAAAAAACAGAAGCGCCTTTTTATGTCACTCCACCACTTTTCCGTCTGGAAGGAAAACAACAGAACACCCTGCGGGTTGTCCGTACCGGAGGAATATATCCAACAGACAGGGAATCTCTGGCCTGGCTCTGTGTTCGGGGTATCCCACCAAAAGACGGGGATGTCTGGGCTCAGGATAAAGGCACTGCTTTACAGTCTTCCGCTGATGTTACCATGCTGATGCAGTTATCAATCAACAGCTGTATTAAATTATTGATTCGTCCTGATAACTTGTCCGGCAACCCATCGGGTATGGCAAAAAAGCTTACCTGGAGAGTTAATGGCAGGCAACTGATTGCTACTAATCCGACATTATTTTATATGAATCTGGGGTCATTATCATTTAACGGCAAAAAGATAAAAGAGAATTATATTTCCCCGCTGGGAGAACGCGTTTTCACTCTACCCGAAGGTACCGGGGAATATGGGGAAATAAAATGGACTGTTATTGGTGATTATGGTGATAAAAGTCAGGTTCAGTCAGTGGAAATAAAATAACGATACGCTTTATTTGTGGCTATTATTTAACGAATTTATTTAGTTGTTGTATATGTAAAACAAATCACCGGTAATAATCATGTGCCGGGTATCTTGCCGCTGCTTAAGAGAAACGGATTTATTATGCGCCATTCCATTCTGGCTTTATTTGTCAGTGCGGTATTGTTTCCGCCGGCAGTGTTTGCCCGCAATTATATATTTGATGCGTCAATGATTGGTGATGGTAAAAGCAGTGTGGATATCGCCCTGTTTAATGAAGGGCTTCAGCTTCCGGGTAATTATGATGTTAGTGTGTTGATGAATGGTGAGCCGGTGGACAATACCACCGTACCTTTTCATCTCGCAGAAGAAAAAGGCCACCGGTACCTGATCCCCTGTCTTACCGCTGAGCAGCTTTCTCGTTATGGTGTTGATACAGGTAAATATACGGTGTCCTCCTCCAGCGCTGGATGTGCTGATCTGAGCGCTATTCCGCAAGCATCCACGTACTTTGATTTCAACCAACAGCAGCTGGCCATTGTGGTTCCTCCTCAGGCTATGCTGCCGAAACTTACGGGTATTGCTCCTGAGGCTCAGTGGGATGATGGCATTCCTGCCTTGATACTGGGCTGGGATGCCAGTACACAACATAACGAATACCGGGGACAGTGGTCTTCCCGGTCTGATTCACAATACGTTCGTTTGCAGCCGGGAGTGAATCTTGGTGCATGGCGGTTACGTAATGCCTCCACCTGGCAGAAAAACAGCAGTCAGCCAGGGACGTGGCAGAGTGCTTACACATATGCGGAGAGGGGGATAAACAGCCTTAAAAGTCGCCTGACTCTGGGAGAAAGTTACACCTCCGGTAGCGTGTTTGACAGTGTACCCTTTCGCGGTGTGATGCTGGCTTCTGATGAAAACATGGTGCCCTATGACCAGCGGGCTTTTGCACCTGTGGTACGGGGCATCGCCCGTACTCAGGCAAGGGTGGAGGTCAGGCAGAACGGCTACCTGATGACCACCCGGATTGTACCGGCCGGTCCTTTTGATATCAGCGACCTGCCATCGACCGGCAGCAGTGGTGACCTGCTGGTAAGGGTGCTGGAAAGTGACGGTTCACAGCAGGAGTTCTCCGTACCTTATAACTCCCCGGCAGTTGCGCTGCGTCAGGGATACCTGAAGTACAGTGTGACCGGCGGAGAATACCGTTCTTCATCAGATCACGTGAAACACACGCCGGTAATGTCTGCTGAGCTGATGTATGGACTGCCATGGAATCTGACGGTGTATGGCGGGGTACAGACAGCAGAACATTATCAGGCTGGCTCAGCCGGACTCGGTGCCATGCTGGGCAAGTGGGGAGCTCTGTCGGTTGATGCCACCGCAGCACGTTCGCAGTGGAATGGCGGAACACAGCAGACAGGCCAGCGCTGGCGCCTGCGTTACAACGAAACTCTTGATACAGGCACATCCCTGAGTATGGCCAGTGAGGAATATGATTCCGGAGGTTACAGCAGCCTGACAGACACACTCAACACCTGGTGTGAAGGTGACCATTATTGCGGTTATTACCCCGGCTATCGTCCTCTGCAGCAGAAAACCCGGACCAGTGTCACTCTGAGCCAGTCGTTGTATGGCGCTGGAAGCCTCAGCCTGAATGGTTCCCGTCAGACGTACCACAACGACCAGAGCCACAGGAACAGTTGGGGGGCCGCCTGGAGCACGATGCTGTGGAGCCGACTGTCAGTCAGTCTGAACTGGTCGCATAACCAGAATACTGACCGTAACGGGCGTGTTTCGGAAGAAAGCCTGACCAGCCTGTATCTGAGCCTGCCACTGAACGGCTGGTCATCAGAGGCTCCGGTATACGCCACTTATCAGATGAACGGCCAGACGCACGGGGACACAACTCATGAGCTGGGTATGTACGGTGACACACTGAACCGCCGCCTGCACTGGGATATCCGTGAGCGCTACCGTGACGGTACCGGAAACGATAAAGCCGGCAGCGCCCTGTACCTGGATTATCGCGGAACTTACGGCGAAATGACCGGCAACTACAGCTACAGCCGTTACCAGCGTCTGTCTGGCGCAGGGTTGAAGGGTAATCTGTTGCTGACCGGTGACGGGCTAACGGTGGGGCAGCCCCAGGGTGACACGCTGGCGCTGGTTGAAGTACCGGGTGTATCGGGGGCCCCGGCAGGGAGCTGGCCGGGGGTAAGAACCGATTTCCGTGGATACACCACACTGGGTTATCTGACTCCCTATCAGGTAAACAATATTGATATCAACCCGGCTGGTCTGCCGGATGATGCGGCGCTGCCGCAGACCACAGTGAAGGTGGTGCCAACTAAAGGGGCGGTGGTCCGGGCGAAATTCCACCCGTCGGTCGGTAAACGTGTGCTGCTGACGTTGTTGCGACCGGCTGGCAGCCCGGTACCGTTCGGCGCGGTGGCTTCAGTTGAAGGTAATGACGCCGGAACAGGCATCGTGGGGAGTGGTGGCAAGGTGTACCTGACCGGAATGCCGGATGAGGGACATATCACCGTGAGGTGGGGGGCAGGACAACAGGAGCAGTGTACGTCGGAAGTACATGTAACAGAACAGACGGGACCTGCCGGTCTGTATTCTGCGAATGCCGTGTGCCGGGAGTGACCCGACTAAATCCGGGAAGAGTATTCCAGGAGAAAGCCAGGGAAGATTTGAAGAATTGTCGCTTCTGCGTGTGGAGCAGCCATACGCGAGAGCGCGTAAACATCACTGGTAATGGTGATGGCGTATGCAGAGCGGGATACACACAGCAAAACTCGCTCTGTCTGTATGAAACGAAAATAAACCATGTATAAAAAGGATATAGCTATATGAAAAACGTTAAGATTATGGCAGTGGCCGCTGCCCTGAGCGCAGTGATGACCGGTTCTGTTTTTGCTGCTACTGCAGTAGGTGGGCAGGAGCTGACTATTAGCACGACCTTCAACTCGGGCGCAGTAAGCTATGCAGAAGTACAGTCAGAGCACGTGTCTATTACTAGTGGTAAGCCATTAGCGGCAGATACGCTGCTGGCGAAAATCACTAACCTGCCTGCGGGCGCAAAGCTTATTGATACAACTACAGGTAACAATAGCAATCAGATTTTGTTCACCAAAGTTGGTGATACTAGCGTTACGTTCCCGGCAACAGTTAAGGATGCTTCAGATAATGTCCTTTCTGATAATACTGCCGGAACCAACGCCAGTCTTTATGACGGTGCTGCAGTGGTCTCAGTGAAAACTGCGGCTGAAATTTCTCATGCGGAACCAGGTGTTTATACATCACGGCCGACTGTTTACACATATACGAATTAATATTCCGGTGTCACTGAGGCACGGAAAGAGAATAATGCGTGATTTCGTAACTTAATAATTCAGGCTGGTGTATGCCAGCCTGTCATGGAGATGCGGGAATTAATGGGAAAGAAAGGTAATGCAATAAGCCAACTAATTGTTGTGCTCTAATTTGTATATAAACAGGAGATATTATCATGAGTACGTTAATCCGAATTAATGTCACAAATAACAGCCCGTTTTTACATACTTTCTTCTTTTTCCAGCAGCCGTCTGTCTATTCCGGTGGTTCTGAGGTTTTTTCTAACAGCCTGTTGTCCACTGCCATTCTTCCTGCGGCTCAGGGCGGCAGTGTTTATACATTTTTACTCAATCTTCAGTATTATGCCGGGGTACAACAACGCCATGGACAACCTACCATCGGCCAGCCCTCCGGCTACGCTTCTGCAATACAGTCGATAGAACTCACGCCTGCCACAGGAACGGTGAATAACTGCACCACAATGATGAATCAACCCGCACTGGGACTGAAGCCGCCGGTGAATGACGGTGGTGTGCAGAAAGGCGCGTTCCGTATTATATCTCCGTCATATAATCCTGCGCTTGAAGAGTATAATGGTGGTTCGGCTGTGCGCATGATGGATGGTTCTGTGGTACTGTCAAACTTTGTCACCGTTAATCCGGGCAGTAACCTGGACTGTCAGCCTGTTCTGAAGTTTTATGTTCAGACGGGAGAATATACAGCCGGGACCGTTATGAATTTCACCAGTTCATCGGTTAATGCGGCGCTGTGTGATGCAACGGAAGGACATACCACATTTAATGTTGTATACAATGCTGATGGTACCTGGACAATCACTCCGGGTGTAAGCAGGATATCTGCAAAAGCTGATACTCACGGTAATCTTCTTTTTGACGAGCAGGACCTCAATACAGATATTTATAATGAGGCGGGAACGGCAATCATATGTCGTGGATATACGGATGACAGGTTTTCTCCATATACGGTTACTAATTTAACTCACCCTGGGAATATACATATTCAAGGAGCATATCAGTTATCCGTGAATCATGGAGACCGTATCGGAACAGACTGTACAAATGTGAATGGAACTACAGCACAGTTCGTCCACTAAGCACATCCGGTAAAGTGTCGGAATGATGTGATGTCAGCCAGTCAATCTATCGACTGGTTGTTTTTTTATGGTTACTGGTATTCTGTTAGTTTTTTTCTGCCACCAGGTTTATCAGCAGTATTTTTCATACCAGTATTCGCAACAACGTGGTGTGTGGCGATTATTTGGCTTTACTGGTTATTGTCTCAGCAGGTTTGCCCGCCACCACACTCCGATACCAACATCAAATACGTTTTTCTTGAAGACATTTTTCTGTTGACTTCCACTACCTGCAGGCACGAAAAAAAGTTGTTCCTACTTATCCATAGACGACAATTATCAGGCATCATGTTGTTACTGCGATCAGTTTTCTGTGACCAAGAACATCCCGTATTTTTTCATCGTGAACAGGATTGATTTAGTGATATCTTCATATGGACTGAGTTGCATTGTTCTTCTGTTACTCTTCTCTGTGGTTGTTATTGTCACAGAACGTTACTTTTGAATATGAGAATTTTTATCTGTGATTACAACTCATAACTAATGAGTCGGAACTGTCGGTGTTTTGCGGGCAATAATGCCATTAAGTGTTTTTCAATTTGGTGTCGTCTTGATACTTGCCTGCAGTACTACTCTCATTTAACTACTGGACGATGGTTCGTTCTGAGCCGGATAATTCGCCTGCGTTCACTACTATCCACATATCATGCTATATAGCATTAACCCGTAAGGGCCCCCGTGCCTGCGCGGGTATTTTTTATCTGCGTTCATCCTCACGCATTGAACACACAAAATCAAACAGATCGTCGGCAATCTCACCTGTCTGACAGGCAACTGCCATTTTTTGTTCATGAGGAAGTTGATAATAATTCTCAACAACTGTAGTGTGAGTTGATGTTATCCGTTATGTCGTTGGGGGAGATTCAGATGGTTGCCAGAAACAAAAGACATTCGCGGCGAATTATTCGTTCGTTGCAGCGTTCCAGACTCGGTTATTTTTTTCAAAAACTGTCCGACAGCGCAGATACATCTGAGTATGTTTCAGTGACGTCAGATACAACATCGTTGCTAATCCATCTGGTGCCAGCAAAAGGCGGTTAACGGCACTGAGTTCAGATATGGCCCTGGCCCCTGCCGGTTTTCAAAAGAAAAGCTGACTTCGGCGCAGTATGAAAAATGTTTTTAAAGTGAAGAAGGCCGGAACGTCATTCAGGGAAAAGGTGATACTGGTCGATTTCAGGTGTGAAAAGATGAAGGAACAAGAGCGCAGGGCCGGGTGATGAGCTGTCCAGTCCGCAGTCGTTATGCATAATAGCCTGTATCTCAGTAAGCGTCGTCTCTGCACCGTCTGGCTAACTTTTGACATACTGGACAAAATATCCACCACTAAATAATAGTGGGTGATAAAAATGTCAGATATACAGAAAAATGCCACAC